>JABMRB010000289.1 GCA_013202865.1 Candidatus Nealsoniibacteriota bacterium
GATTAAGACCGCCCCGATGGTGGGACTGTTCGGCACGGTGCTCGGCATGATGGGGGCCTTTGCCCAGTTGGCCGATCCGACCAAGCAGCCCGAACCGGCCGCGCTGGCAAACAACATCATGCTGGCGTTGATCACCACCGCCTGCGGACTGGCCATCGCCATCCCGCTAGTGCTATCGATGGCGAGCATCAGCGTGCGGATTCGCAAGATGGAGGATCTGGTCGGCGCCGGGCTGGCACGGTTCTTCGAGACGTTCAAGGCGGTGACCTCGCTGCCCGAAACGGCGGAAGAGGAATAGACGATGGTCGACGACCAGCTACATGACGATATCGACGAGCTCGAAGAGGACCCGATCTTGCCCCGCCGCCGGGTTAAGAACTCGGCCGATCTGGACATCACGCCCATGATCGACATCGTCTTCCTGCTGCTGATCTTCTTCATCGTAGCCTCCGTTCCCGACCCGCAAGTCGAGGCCGACCTGCCGCACGCGCGCCATGGAAAGGGCGTCGACAAGCAGACCTCCGTCATCTTCACCGTGAAGGATCTGGGCGACGGACAGACGGAGGTCTACCTGGGCAACGGCAAGCGGGGAGACCTGCTGCCGGAGGCCCCGGGCGATCAGGACGCAATCATCCGCAAAGCCCTGGCAGGCCACGCCATCGCCCTGCTGCCGGCCGACCCGGACGCCCAGGAGGACGCCATCCGCCGGGCCGTGCTGGAAGGAAACAAGAACCAGGGAAAGACCGCCGTGTTAGTCAAGGCCGAGAAGGGCGTTCCCTTCCACGTAACCCACCAGGTAGGCAAGGCCGTGGGCTCGGCCGGGATCGAAGGGATGGGACTCAATTTTGCCGTGATCGAGGGCCAATGACCGAACCACCCACCACTGCCGACACCGTTACTGGAGGTCACCCGGAACCGGCCGACGTGTCTGCTCCGCTGATCCCCCCGCGCGAGGATAAGTCGGACGAGGACGATCTGGACATGACGCCGATGGTCGACGTCACGTTCCTGCTGCTGATCTTTTTCATGATCACGGCGGCCTTCAGCTTGCAGAAGTCGATTAGCTTTCCTACTCCCGAGCAGGAGGAGAACGCGGCGCAGGCGCGAACGCTGCAGGAGGTCGAGGAGGATTTCGACTACGTGATCGTGGAGATCCACGACGATGACTCGGTATTCGTCGATGAAGTGGAGGCCTCCAGCAAGCAGGACCTGCTAGAGAAGCTCCGCGACGCCCGCGACACCCCGAAAGGAAGCAGCGCCCGCGGACCCTCGAATCTGCTCGTGATGGCCCATCCGGATTGCCGGCACGAGACGGTCGTGATGGCGTTGGACGCAGGCAACGCCGTAGGGATGGAAGACGTCAAACTGACCATGGCGGAAGATAGCGGGTATTAACGCACACGCACAAATAACTCCGTAGGGTGCGTGCAACGCACCAATATCCCGGGCGAGATCGATGGTGCGTTACACGCACCCTACGCCTATCCGACAATAGAGAGACTCGCAGTCACCCAACAACCACTGAACACAATGCCCGAATCGTTCGACCCCTATTATGCTTGGCTGGAAATTCCCCCGGAGGAACAGCCGCCAAACCACTACCGGCTACTGGGAATCGACCCGTTTGAAGACCGGCGCGAGCTCGTCGAGCGCGCAGCCGAGCAGCGCGTCGGTATGCTTCACGCGTTCCGCTCGGGCGAGCACTCCAAGATCGCGACGCGGCTCTTGAACGAAGTGGCCGCCGCCAAGGTCTGCCTGCTCAATCCGAACCGCAAGTCGGGCTACGACGCCGGCTTGCAGAAGATGCTCCAGGCACGAGAGGCAGCGATCGGCAAGACCGACGCTTCGCAGCGGGCCCGGTGCGAGGCATTCTTGCTGGTCCTCGAAGAGAAGGACCTGCTCTCGCGCGATCTGATCGAGAGCCTTCGAAAGCAGGTGTCCGGAGCGAAGCAGGCGGTATCGGCCGAGACCGTGGCCGGGCGACTGGTCGAGAAGAAACACCTCACCGCGGCCCTGGCTAAGCGGCTGTTGGCCGCGGCCGAAGAGCGCTACGTGCCGCCCGTTCTTCCGTCGGCTCCCGTTCCACTGACGCCGTCGGCCCCCATGCCGCAATCGGCCCCCATGCCGCCGCCTGCCCCCATGCCGCCGATTGACGACACGCCCGGCGAGGACGCGACGGAATTGGACGATCTGAGCCTGGCACCGCTGGAAGAGGAGAAGCCGGCGAAGAAGCCTTCGCCGCCGGAGGAAGAACTGGGGTTTGCGCCGTTGGAGGAAGACCGCCGCGCGAAGAAGACGGTGCGTCCTCAACCGAAACGCCCACCCGCCCAGGCTCCTAAGCAGGCGCCCACACCCAAGAACACACCCGTCACCAAGAAAGCACCCACTACCAAGCAGGCACCCACTGCTAAAAAGACGCCCACTACCAAAAAGGCACCTGCGTCGAAGTCTCCACCGCAGCAGCCCGCCAAGACGCCCGAGCCCCCCATGCTGGAACCGGCGGCAGCAGGCGGATCGTTGATCGAGGAAGAACTCCATGAACTCGACGGCGACGTTGCCGGCGGCATGGGGCCGTTGGACGGACTGATGGACGACGCCGCCAGCGGCGGCCCGTTGATGACGGTGAAATCCAAACGCAAGGGCCTCAGCGCGCTCTTCTCGCGAAAGAACAAGCAGCCGAAAGTGCGTAAGGAAAACGTCTGGGATTCGCCGCTGATTCTGATCGGCGGCGGGGCCCTGATGGTGCTGCTGATTCTCTTCGCCGTGCTCTATTGGGCCCTGTCGCGCGGCAGCGCCGATGATGCGTTAGCCGAGGCCGAGGGGGAGTATCAAGACGGGCGCTATACTCAGGCGATCCACAAATACGATCAATATTTGAAAGACTATCCCAATCACGTCAGCGTCAGCAAGGCCCGGGTCAACCGCGGATTGGCTGTGCTGCGGAAGGAGACCAAGAAGAGGGAATCGACCGATTGGATCGCGGCCCAGGAGACGGCCAAGAAGGTGCTCAAGGAAATCTCCTCCGAAGACGAATTCCCCTCGGCGCACAACGACCTCTGGTCCATTCTGCCGACGATCGCCGAGCAGTTGGCCGAGCAGGCCAAGAAGAAACCCGACCCCAAGCTGGTCGATCTGGCTGTGGAGACGTTGGCGTTGACCGAGAAGTACGTTCCGCGGCGGCTGCGCACCGGAGAAAAGATCCCGGCGATCAACGAGACGCTCAACTACGTCCGGCGTGAACTCTCCCGCGACAAGGAAGTTGTAAAGACGATTCAGGCGATGAAGAAGGCCGTCGCGGCGGGCGACACCCAACAGGCCTACGCGGTGTATGGGGCACTGCTGTCGAAGTATCCCTTGTTGGAAGGCCCCCGATTCGAGGAGGCGTTGCTGGAAGTCTCCCAGGCCCAGCAGGCGGCGGTCAAGTTTGTTGCCGAAACGATCGCGGCAATCGCTCCCGATCCGGCCGACAAGCCTCCGGTCACGTTGCTCCTGGCCCAACAGATAACGCCCGGCAATGTGGCCGCAGCCGCCGGAAAATCGGCGTTCGCCTTGGACGGCGGTGCGGTCTACGCCCTGGACGCAGCGACCGGGCGGGTGCGGTGGCGGCACGTCGTCGGGATCGATCCGAACGCGTCGCGTGCTCCTTTCCCGCCCACGCCGCTCTCGCCGGCGGCCGGTGCCGACGTGATCGCGGTCGATCCGGTCCGCCGCGAAATCCTCTGCCTGAAAGCCGACACCGGAGACACCCGGTGGCGCCATCCGATCGGCGAACCTTTCGACGCCCACCCGCTGATCGTCGACGACCGCATCCTGGTAGCGACCCGCGCCGAAGACGGGCGGTCGGGGCGCGTGGTCGTGATCGATGCGGCCACGGGAAGTTCGGACTGCCACTTTCGGTTGCCGCAGCCGCTGCACGTCGCCCCGGCCGTCGGTCTGGTCGGCTCGCGGAAAGTGATCTTCCAGCTTGCCGATCATTCCAACTTGTTCGTGCTCTCGATGCCCGCATTGAACGCCGATACGGGCCGGTGCGAGACGGTCTACCATTTCGGCCACCAACGGGACAGCATCGCCGTACCGCCGGTCATGTTTCAGAAGCTCTTGATGCTAACCGTCAACGAGGGCACCAAGTCGTCCACGCTCCGGGTGTTCAAGGTGGCCGCGGGCGAAGAGGGTATCGCCGTCGAGCCGGTACAACGGTTCGAGTTGGTCGGGCGCGTCAACACGGCTCCGCTGACGTCCGACAAACGCGTGCTCGTGGTCACCGACCGCGGCATTGCTTCTATCTTCGATCCGGGCGACGCAGAGGCCAACACGGCCCTGGAGAAGTTCCCGCAAAGCACCAACGACGACGATCAGACCATGACGCGGTTCGCGTTGTTTCCCGGCGACCGGTTCTACATCGCCGACTCGCGTCTCTTGCATTTCGAGATCCAGAGTTCCGATCAGCGTCTAGCCCTGCAATGGCCGTTTGGCGACGGGTGCGCGTTCTTGCAGCCGCCGGTAGCCATCGCCAAGATGATTGTCTCCGTGCGGCGCAAGCCCGGCTTACCCGGCGCGTTCGTCGCCGCGGTGGCGGCAACGGCCGCCGATCCGGACCAGCTTTGGGAGACGTATCTGGCCGCTCCACCGGCCACCGAGCCAACGGTCGACGCGACCGGCACGAGAATCGTTGCCGTCAACGCGCTCGGGGCGCTCTATCGCATGGACGCCGCCGCCGTGAAACCTGGCGCCGTGGTCGATCGGCCGGCCACGGCCGTTAGCGCGGCCGCGGTACGCGCGCCGATCGATTGCGTGGTCCGCTTGCCCGGCGGACTGCTGGCGATGACGGCCGGCGAAGGCTCCCGCGAGATCGCCGTCGTCGACCCTGCACAACCGGTGTTGCCGCAACAGTTTACGTTGCCCACGGCGTTGACCTGTCGCCCGATCACCTTTGCCGGCGGCCTGCTCGCCCCCACGCAAGCCGGCCAGGTCTTCCTGCTCGATCCGCGCACCGGTAAGAACATGGCGAAGCCCTTCCCGCCGGAACTCGAAGCGGGCGTGCAACTCGAATGGCGCGAGCCGGTTGCGATCGGCCCGCCCGGACAACAGACCGAAGCCGTGCTGAGCGACGGGCGGACGAAGCTCTACCGGATGGGGTTCAACGACAAACCGCTGCCGCACCTCGGCTTGCTAGCCGAAGTCGACCTGCCCCGCCCGATCGTCTCACCCTTGGCCCTGGCCGGGAACACGGTGTACGCGGTCGATCTGGCCAACGCGCTGGTCGCCTTCGCGCTGCCCGACCTGGCCAGAACCGACGTCCGCTCGCTTTCCGGGCGCTGCGTCTGGGGACCGCGCCGCGTGGGCGACCGCGTGATGCTCGCCACCGACGATAACCAACTGCTCTGCCTCGACGCGGCAGGCAAGGTCGCCTGGCAACAGCCGCTGCCCTACGGTCCGCTGGCCGGCATGCCGTTGGAGATTGGTGACGGCTACGTGCTGGCGTCGACCTCCGGCGTCGTATGGATCGTGAACAAGGCCGACGGTGAGGCGTTACGCCGCAACGACGCGCCACGCAAGGTCGACGTTGCCCGCCCGTTGGGAAGCGGTGCCGTGAGCCTCGGTAACAAATTGCTCGTCGGCGGACGCGACGGGTGCCTCTACCTGATCGAACAACCGTAGAACGATGCCTGCAACTGCGATGCAACAACGACGAACCCAACTATACAGTGCCATGGCGTTCTGCATGTTGCTGGGCGTTGCCGCCGGTGCCGCCGGTGCCGCAGAGGCCCCGCCTGCGCAGTCTCCTCCCGCAAAAGCCCCGCCTGCAAAAGCGCCTCCTGCGAAAGCCCCTCCCGCAGAGGCCCTTCCCGTAGAGGCCCCGCCGGCGGAACCGCTCTACGAGCAGGTCCCCTTCGACCGCGTTACGCTCGACGAGACCAACGACCACAAACAGTACGACGTCGAGCTGCTGACTTTTCCCGGCCGCATCGTGCCCGATCCCTTGCCCCGTAGCGGCAAGCTCGTGATCCGGCCTCGCGACGAGCCCGGCGCGTCGTACGAGGTTCAATGGTATTCCGTCGCCAAGATCGAGTTATTCGAGGGGCTGATCGTCCAGGAGGCCGAACAACACATCTTGGCCGGGAAACTCGAACGGGCCTACGACTACTTTGTCTTTCTCGAGCGCAAGTATCCCAAGGCACCCGGTCTGGGGCGGGCGATGGAAGGCTTCCTGGTGGCCGAGTTCCGCGTCGCCATCGCGCGAAAACAGTACGATCGTGCCCTGGCCATGATGCGGGAATTGTATGAGCGCAATCCGAAATATACGAAACTCGACGACGCGCTGGCAAACTCCACAAACCGGGTGATGGAGGACTACCTTGCCGTGAAGAACTATCGGGCGGCCCGCCGCTTGCTGGCTAATCTGGCCGTCTGGTTTCCCAACCATCCAGTCGTCGCCAAACACCAAGGCAACTTGACGCGAGAAACCGCCGCGCTGCTCGCCAAGGCCCAAGCCGACGCCCGAACCGGCAAGTACGCCGAGGCCGCCGAGAACTGCCGCCAGGTGGCTCGCATCTGGCCCGCGCTGCCCGGCGCAAGGGAACTGGCCCTCTCGTTGCACCTGAAACATCCGCGCGTGACCGTGGGCGTCGCCCAGCAATGGCCCGGTTACACGTCCGACCGGATGCACGACTGGGCCACGCGACGCAGCGGTCGGCTCTTGTGCCGAACCTTGACCGAGTTTGCCGGTGCCGGGCCCGACGGCGGTACCTACGTCTGTCCCATCGGCGAAGTCTCCACGCAGGAACTTGGCAAGCGGCTTGTCTTCCAAATCAAGCCCGGTGCGCGCCAGGGCTCGGCCGACGGCGCCTTGACCGGCTACGACGTTGCCAGCCGCCTGTTGGCGATGGCCGAGCCGGACGATCCGGGCTACCGGGGCTGTTGGGCCGAGTTGATCTACAAGACGTCGGTCCAGGACGTCTACCGGGTCGACGTGCAACTGCACCGCCCCCACGTGCTGCCGGAGGCGCTGCTGCAATCACCCCTGACCGAAAAAGGGGACGGTCCCTACGTGCTCCGCAGCCAATCCGACGCGAACGCGGTCTATTTGGCCAACACGCCCTACTCGTCCACCGTAGCGGCGCAACCTAAGGAGATCGTCGAACGCCGCTACGCCCGTGGTGCCGACGCGATTCAGGCGATGCGCAACAACGAAATCGACGCCATCGACCGCGTCAACCCGTGGGACCTCAAGAGAGTTCGCGACGACGACAGGCTGATCTTGGCCCGGTACGGCGCACCGTTGCTACATTGCCTGATTCCCAACATGCGCCGGACGATCCCGGCCCAGCGGACGCTGCGCCGCGCACTGGTCTACGGTATCGACCGGCAAGCGATCCTCGACCAGCTCACCGGCGGTGCTTCACTGGCTGGTTGCAAGACCGTCAGCGGCCCGTTCCTTCCGGGGCTCTCTGAAACGGATCCGTTCGGCTATGGGGCCGACTCAAGTATCACGCCCCGCGATTACGAACCGCGGCTGGCTCTGGCCCTGGCGGCGGTCAGCCTCCAGGAGGCCGTGGTGATCCGCCAGAAGCAAGGCAAGACCGGCAAAGTGCCTTCGCAGCTCGTATTAGCGCACCCCGCCACCGAAATGGCGCGATTGGCATGTACGTCGATCCAGAAATACCTGAAACTGATCGGCGTGCCCGTCAAGTTGCGAGAACTGACCGAGCCGGTGGCGAAGCAGCTTCCCGACGACGTCGATCTGCTCTACGCCGAGCTGGCGATTTGGGAACCGGTCGTCGACGCCCGGCCGCTTTTGGGCGACGACGGCTTGACGGGCGGGTGCAGTTCCCATCTGGCCTTGGCACTGCGGCAACTCGAACAGGCCCGAAACTGGAAGACCGTGCATGACCGCCTGCAACGAATTCATCGCATCGCCCACGACGACGTGTCGGTGATCCCGCTCTGGCAGCTCTACGATCACTTCGTCTACCGCAAGGATATTCAAGGGATCGGCGGTGCTTCCCTCGCGGCCGGCGGTACAACGATCGACGCTGCCGATGGCACAACCCCCCCGGCCACGGATGGCACTGAAATCCTCTCGCTCTACCAGAACGTCGAGCAGTGGCAAGTCAACTTCTACTACCCGGCCGACTAGATCACCATGCCCACCACCCACACGCACAACGCGAACGCCCCACAGGCAACTCCGCCGACCAGGGGTCGCTGTCGGCGCTCGTGCGCCCGGGCGTTGCTGGCGATCGTTTGTGCCGGATGGATCGTCGCCGCCGATGCCCCCCCGGCCGCAGCCCAATCGATGTGGGAACTTACTCCATATCGCGTTCAACTCCTGGCGGCCTTCGAGGACACCCCGGAACTGCCCGCGGCAATGCAAGAGGATCTGCTCGCGCGGTTGAGGGTCCGGGTCGACGTGCTGATCGGTCCGACTTGGGAGTTCACCGCCGAGACGGCGCCGCCCCGGTTCGGGCGCGATGTAATCGCGGCATTAGAGGCCGTCACCGTCGACGACCTGCCCGGCGAGTCGTTCACCCGGGATAAGGTCATGCTGCTGGCCGTTTCGACGGCGGCCGACGGGTATCGCGTCGCCGTCCGCGAGCTGGACGTTCGCACGCGGGTCTTCAGTCCGATCGTGATTCGGCCCGTACGGCAGCCGGGCCGACTGTTGGACGAGGTCTCGACGGCCATGTTGGCCGCCTTCGCCCCGCTGGCTCAGGTCGAACAGGTCGCTGGCAAAGAGGTCACCTTGCGGCTGAAGGCGGGCGCGCTGCCACCGCGCGATCCGCACCTGACGATGGTCCACCCCGGCGACGCGTTCCAGCCGATCATCCGGCACAACGACCGCGAGGGCAACCTGCACCGCGACGACGACGGCCGGCCCGTCCTGCCCAAGCCCGTGCCGTGGACCTTCTGCCACGTGATCACGGTTTCCGACGAACCGACCGCCCCGGGGCAACTCCACTGCTCGCTGCATAGCGGCCTGCGGAGCGCGCTCAGCGGGCGCCGGCGCGGGCGGTTCGAGCAATTGGCCCTGGCGGTGCTGCCACCACGCAACTCGACCGACCTGCTGGTCCGGTCGCAGACCGACGCGACCATGCCGCTGGCCGGCTACGACGTCTACGCCCATCCACCCGACTCGAAGATCGGCGTGCTCGTCGGGCGAACCGACTATCGCGGCCGCGTCTCGATTCCACCGGGTGACGGCGTGCTGCGGGTGTTGCTGGTCCGCCACGGCGGCGCACCGCTGGCCCGGCTGCCGGTCGTCCCGGGACTCGAAGCGGAACTCACGGTGCAGATCCCCGACGACGATCAGCGTCTGGAGGTCGAAGGTTTTGTCACGGGCTTGCAGGAAGAACTCGTCGACCTGGTCATCCGCCGCGAGGTGCTGATGGCCCGTGCCCGGGCTCGGCTGGAGTCGGGGCGTCTGGACGAGGCCAAGAAGTTGATCGACCTGCTCCCACCGCTCGAGGAGGCCCAGTCGGATCTCAGCGACAAGCTAGCCGCCCAGCGTCGCCACGCCCGCGCCGCCGACCCCGCCATAAACGCCAAGATCGAGAGCCTCATCGCCGACACGGAAGCACTTCTAAAAAAGCATCTCGCGCCCGAAGCAGTCGCCAAGCTCCGCAAGCAGCTCAAAGAGGCGCGTTGATTGTAGCCGTCACGCTCCGCGTGCCGCAGCACATCACGC
>JABMRB010000290.1 GCA_013202865.1 Candidatus Nealsoniibacteriota bacterium
CGGCGCCTCTCGTGACTCCGCCACCCCGTTTGTAGTGACCGAATTCATGCGGTTCTCTTCGCCCAAGCCCGATAAATCGGGCTACTACGAACCTCCCACGGGGCCCAAGAACTCGGCTGTAATCAGCGCCGCGGATGGGATATCTTTGTGTACTACACCGCTCCCGGCCGGCCATGTCCGCCAGTGGTCGGCCGCCCAACCACAGACAGACTTGACAACAGTGGCCGATCGAATTATTGCCCTTTGAAACCCCGAAATTCAAGAAAACTGTGCAACATTTCGCAAACCCTGATAGCACAACGAGTTGGCACGATCGGCAAACGCCCACGGTGGTCGAATACTGTACGGGTGTCGTCGAGCTAACTACCGACGCGGCAACGTCTTACGACGCGGCCGATCGCACCCCCCGCTGCGGACGACAGGCTAAGGGCGGGGAATAATTAGGTTTCCGGCCGATCCGGAAATCGACCGACGCGACGCAACCGCCTGTCGCACAACACGTTCCGCCAAGAAGCCGCCGTCGACCAATCGACAGTTATTTCCGCCCGGACAAAAAAGTGAGTAACATTACCCTGGTCAATCAACCTGTCGATCGTAGAACGGAACTTGTTCCGTTGGTAGGATAAGGCCGGAGAGATGGAAACGGAACAAGTTCCGTTCTACGGTTCGGGTGGTGCGTTGTACGCACCCTACATCGCGCTGCGAAGCGGGCGCTTGGCTGTGCTGCTGTCGCGGCTGGCGTGGATTAGCTGCTGCCAACTCTGGGGGGAGCCGGGGGTGAGTCGGCCTAAGGGGCGGGGGACGTCGGCCTTGGTGATGGCTGTTTGGTTGGCCGGAACCTGGTCGACGTGTAGCAGGGCCAGTAGCGCCACGCACGCCGGCTCGAGCGAGCCGTCCGGGAAGCCCAGCTCGGGCGTGCCGATCAGCGGTAGATCGGTGGTCCGGCCGATCTCGCGCAGTAACATGCCGTTGAGCTGGCCGCCGCCGGTGACCACGAGTTCGTCGATTTGTGCGTCCTCCGGGATCCGCGTGCGCAGCGCCAACGCGACCGTCTCGGCAATGAAATGGGTTGCCGAACAGAGCAGGTCGCGGACCGACCATTGCGAATCGACGGCCTTCTGCAGCGCGTCGGTCAAGAACCGCTCGGCCCCCACGCCGCGAGGATGCCAGCGAGGCAGCGGACGGTCGAAATACGGATCGGCCAGCCAGTGCTCGATCAGCTCGGTAATCCGCCGCCCCTGCACCGAGAGCCGCCCGCCGGGATCGAAACGGTGCTCGCCGCCGGTGAGCCGCTCGACCAGCAGATCGAGCATCCGCGTGCCCGGCCCTACCTCGAAAGAAAGCACCCGCGACGCGGCGAAATGTGTCTTCACGGCCGGCAGATAGGTCATCCGCACAGAGCGTCCCAGGTCGAGCAGGACGCGGTTGCGCCGCGCGTGTTTCAACAGGATCCATTCGGGTACGGCCGTGAGCGGCCCGCCCAGACCTCCCTGTGCCAGATCGCGGGCGGGAAAGGCGTCGACGACGTTCAGACCGGTCGCTTCGGCCAGCCGGGCAGCGTCGCACAGGCTGATGCAACCGATCGGGCCGCTGTGTCCGATGCCCCATAGGCCCGGATCGTGGACACCGGCGACCAGCACGCGCGGGGCCGCCACCCCCAGGCCGGTGAGCAGTTCGCCGGCGACCAGGGTCTCGATCTCAGTCAGCTTGGCGCGGAACGCGGCCAGCGAACGAGCCGGCAACGTCGCGCCGCCGGCCGCGACAAACATCGATACGGTCGGGCCGGGTACGTCGACGCCGAGACTGCCGACGATGTCCGCCTCGACGTCCAACCCGCGACCGGTCGTAGCGATCAACGTACCCGAAACCCGCGCGCACCCGGACGAAACCATAATGCCAACGGCCCGGCGCCGGGCATCGGTGCTATGCGGCATGTCGATACGGAGAGTCTTGGCCATGGCCCGCCGGTGTGTTGCGAATTAGGCGACCATGGGCATTTCGACGACTTGTCCGGCAATGCCGCCAACAAACTCCTCGAAAATCCGCAGGTCCAGGGCGGAGGCCGAGTCGCTTTGTGGATGGAACTGGGTGCCCAGTGCAAACCAGTCGCCCGTCGTGCCCTCGATCGCCTCAACGACGCCGTCCGGACATCGTGCGGTGGCGGCAAAGCCGGGAGCGACCTCGTCGACGGCCATGTGATGGCTGCTGTTGACGCGGATTTCACCCTCGCCGTACACCCGGCCCATCAGCGAGCCCATCTCGACCTCGAGAGCGTGGCGGTGGGCCCGGTCCATGGCGTCGCTGTGCGGCAACGCACGGGGCAGGTCCTCGGGCACGTGGAGATACAGGTTGCCGCCCTGCGAGACGTTCAACAACTGCATTCCGCTACCGATGCCGAACACCGGCATCCTGCGACTGGCAACCATCCGGATCAGCAACCGGTCGAAGTCTTCGCGACGCCGGTCGAGCAACCGTTGTGCCGGATGAACCATGAATCCGTCGCGACGGGGATCCAGATCCGCGCCGCCGCAGAGCACGACGCCGTCGAGCAAATCGAGTACGCGAGCCAGATCGTACTCCTCGTCGATCGGTGGAATCAGCAGCGGAATTGCGCCGGCCTTAGCGACGCAATCGAAGTAGCCGGCGGTCAGTAGGGTGTAGGCGGGAGCGTCTTTCGATGCCGACCGGTAATTTGTGTTCAGCCCAATCAACGGTTTGGAAACCATCCTGAGTTCCTCCTTGGACACGTCATGTGTCTGCAGCGTAGGTGAGCCGGGAGGGAAGGCCGGGGCGGGCTGGTTCGCGCGGTTGCCCTTCTCGGGCCGGGAAAGAGAACTCTTGTGGCGAGCACCCCGCCCATAACGGGGGGGCGTGAGTTCACGGCATGGCGCTCCCGGCCCATGCATGGCAACGAGGCAATATCCGTATTCCAGTGGCCTTGAGACTCCTTCGGCTTCGACGCGTCACCGTCGTGTGAGATGCAAGATGTTTGGGAGTTTAGGCACTCGGCGGGAACTTTGCAAGCAAATCCTGCATTTTGGGGCAGAAAATTGTCTCCCCACAATATGATGTATGGCTAGCACTGCTAGCAGTGGGGGTCGGTGCCGTAGTTACCACGTGACTGCATGGGTGGCCACGCCTGGCGGGTGACGACGTCTTGGGGGCATTGAGGTGACGTAAGGCGTTGCAGTGTCACGAGTTGCGGTTCAGCGAGGCGGAGTCTGGCAGCGAGAACAACTCCCCAATCCCCAATCCCTCGGCTGAGGAAGGGATTCCGGTGTGCGTCCGCGGGCTTCCGCCCTCGGCTAGGCATTTTTGCAGCAGACACAGACCTGCCCAGTCCCCTTCGACCACTTTACAGCTAGCCACGGAAGACCTATGGTGGGTCTGATGTCTGGGGCCGCACTTCCCTTCGATGGCGGATAGAACCGCCGCTGCTATGAGATACCGGTATCAAAACGTCTGTCTGGAGGCCTTTGCCTGCACGTTGCCCGATGAGGTAGTTACGTCGGAGCAGATCGAGGCGTCGTTGGGTCCGCTCTACGACCGGCTGCGCCTGCCCGAGGGCCGGCTGGAGTTGATGAGCGGCATCCGAGAGCGCCGCTTCTGGCCGCCGGGCACGATGCCCAGTGAGAAGAGCGTCGAGACGGCCGAGAAGGCGATCCGCATCGCAGGGCTCGACAAGCAAGACATCGGGGCATTGATCCACGGATCCGTCTGCCGCGATTTCATCGAGCCGGCGACCGCCTGCGGCGTGCATCATCGTCTTGGATTGCCGAATGATTGCCTGATCTACGACGTCTCGAACGCCTGCCTCGGTCTGCTCAACGGCATGATGCAGGTGGCCAACATGATCGAACTGGGCCAAATTCGCGCCGGTGTGGTCGTGGGCACCGAGTGCGGTCGCAATCTGGTCGAAGCGACGATCGAGAAACTCAACGCCGACCTGTCGCTGTCGCGCAACGACGTCAAGCCGGCGTTTGCTTCGCTGACGATCGGCTCGGCCAGTGCGGCGATCGTGCTGACCGACCGCGAACTGAGCCGCACCGGCAACCGGTTGCTCGGCGGCGTGGTTCGCACCAACACCGACGGCTGCGAGTTGTGTCAAAGCGACGGCCTGCAAGAGATCATGCAGACCGACAGCGAAGCGCTCATGCGGCAGGGCGTGGCCACGGCCAAAGAGGCCTTCGCCGAGTTTCTCGACCATCTCGAGTGGACCACCGGCGATATCGATCGGGCGTTCTGTCACCAGGTCGGTCGCGTGCATCGCAAGCTGATGCTCGACGAGTGCGGTCTCGACCCGGCGATCGACTACACCACGCTAGAGTATCTCGGCAACACGGGCGCCGCCGCCCTGCCGACCACCGCGGCACTGGGCATCGAAAACGGCTTCGTCAAGAAGGACGACCACGTGGCGCTGCTAGGTATCGGTTCGGGGATCAACGCCGTGATGGCGGCGGTTGATTGGCAGCGGAGTTTGGTTGGTGAGGGGGCTGCGTTGGTGGGGCCGCACAGAAAACGGGTCGGTGTGCCCGAGGCATCGTAGCGAGTGGTGCCAGTGGCAGGTAGTCTGGGGGTTTGCGAGCGGCCCTTGATTAGACCGAGCCATCGTGGTAGAATTCAAGAGTAGTGTATCGACCGGAGTTATCCCATGAACGCCCCTGCCGAAAAACTGTTTGAAGAAGCTCTTCGCCTGCCCGACACAGCCCGGGCGGAGTTGGCAGCGTGTCTGATCCAGAGCTTGGATACTGAGATCGACGAGGATGCGGAAGCCGCTTGGGACGTGGAGATTGGACGTCGAGTCGCGGAACTCGACGCCGGATTGGTCGAACCGATTCCGTGGCCGGAAGCTCGCCGCATGATTCTGGACGGGGCCGATGGATCAACCGATACTTAGAGTTCTTCCCGAGGCAGTCGAGGAAGCACAGGCGGCCCGCCAGTGGTACGAAGTGCGCAGTCCGGCTGCAGCGGATGCCTTCATGGTTGAGCTAGGCGCCGCCATGCAGCGGATTCTCGAAACACCCGACCGCTTTGCCTCCTACTTGCACGGGACCCAACGATGTTTGCTGCACCGCTTTCCGTACCTTGTCGTGTTCCGACAAACGGAACGTTTCGTGGACGTGATCGCGATCGCCCACGGAAGCCGCCGGCCGGCGTATTGGAAGCAAAGATCAATGGAGTGAGTGCTGCCACGATGAGGCACCGCTTGACGCCGAGTCGATCAAGACCCGCGGGAGAGAGCGACTGGATGAGAAACAGGGAGACGATTGACTGAGAACGTCCCCTTCTTGGCTCCCCCAAAGCCCTGTCAAGACTTCTGCGGTACTAGGTCGTCCGGCGGGGAAGGCGTTTCGCCCTGTTTCCATTCTCTCTTTGTCCATTGTCCCTCGACACTCTCCCACCACCATGTCTTGCCGTCGTCACTGTTGTACAACCACACGCGGTCGTCTTTATCCCAGAGCCAGTAGACGCGCAGAGAACCGACGAGAGGAGACGGTTCTACAAATAGAACTCTCAGGAGGGGAGATGGACGCTATCATCGACGGCGCCAAATAGCCGATCAGATATCCAACAGCCGCTTGCCCCAGAAATCGCGTTCTTTCTTGCCGAGCTTGTAGGCCTCGACGATGCGGCGGAAAAGGCGTGCCGAGATGGCGCCGCCGGCCGATTTTACGGTGGAGATTCGGTTAGGATGATATCCGACCTTCTCGGCAAAACGCTTGGTGCTGCCGTCGGTAAATTCCCAGATGAATTGCTCCAGATACGTGCCGGGAGTCGGCTGAGAAACGCTCTGCAGGAGCGTTTCGGATTCCTCCGGTGAGAGAAACTCGTCGCTCTCGACCACGCGGGCCGAGCCTCGGCGATCGGGGATCAGCGTCAGGCACTTGCCCGCGAGAATCCCTTTCTCGATGGTCTTGATCGATTTGGCGGAAAGCACGCCTGCCATGGGGGAACTCCTAGCCGGGCAATCAGACGGGTCTCTGTGATCTGCCACTCCATACATGGATTATGTCACGCGCACGGTCGGTGGGTAATCGCAAAATAGAGGATCTAGTGTTTTTCGGTAGATCTACGGATGTGCTGAGGGCGCGACCACCGGTCGCGGCTTTGTGTGCGATTCTACGGTCGCATCGCCTGCTCGACCAACTCGCGATCGAAATAGTTGATCGACATGCCGGCGTCGATCACGATCCGCTGGGCGTTGACGCCGCTGGAGCGGGGGCTTAGTAGGAAGGCGACGGCGTTGGCGGCCTCGGCC
>JABMRB010000291.1 GCA_013202865.1 Candidatus Nealsoniibacteriota bacterium
CTACAACTCCGGGCGGTTCCGGATGGCCGGCCACGGGTCGCTGGCCGGGCTGATGCCCTACGGCGACGCCAACGCGATCGTGCTGGAGATGGCCGCCGAGGTGCTGCCCGTGGTGAGGCGTACTCCCGTGCTGGCCGGAGTCTGTGGCACCGACCCGATGCGCCTGATCGATCGGTTCCTCGAACAGATCAAGGCCGTCGGCTTCGCCGGTGTGCAGAACTTCCCGACCGTCGGACTGTTGGATGGCACCTTTCGGGTGAACCTGGAAGAGACCAATTTCGGCTTCGACAAGGAGGTCGAGATGATCCGCCTTGCCCGGCAAATGGAACTGCTGACCACACCCTACGTTTTCGATCCAGCCACCTCCGCCGCGATGGCCGGGGCCGGGGCAGATATTCTGGTGGCCCACATGGGGCTGACCACGTCCGGGTCGATCGGCGCGCAGACGGCCAAGACGCTCGAGGAATCGGTCGCAATTATCGACGAGATTACCGACGCAGCCAAGGCGGTCCGCGACGACGTCATCATGCTCTGCCACGGCGGTCCCATCGCCGAACCGGACGACGCAGCCTACATCCTCAAGAACTGCAAAGCGATCGACGGATTCTACGGCGCCAGTTCCATGGAACGCTTGCCTACCGAGAAGGCAATCCGCGAACAGACGGAAAGGTTCACGCGGATTGCAGAGTAGCGGCCCGGACGCGGGCGTCTCTTGCAACAACGTTCGCCTCGCCCGGAACAATCACCAGTCGCCCTTTTGCATAAGGAGTCCGAAACGTGATGAAGTGTAACTCAATGTTCGCGTTGCTGCTGGCATCGTTCGTAGCAGTGAACTATGCCGCGGCCGAGGAACTTATCCTCGCCGACAATGGAAAATCGGCGTACACAATCGTCGTGGCCGACGATGCGTCGCCGTCGACCAAACATGGGGCCGAGGAGCTGCAGACTTTCTTCGAGCAGATCACCGGCGCGAAACTGCCGATCGGTTCCGATCGCCAACCGCAAGCTGCCGCCGAGATCGTCCTCGGCAACAACGCCCGTCTGAGTGAACTCGACGTGAAGATCGATTTCGACAAGCTCGGGTCCGAAGGTTACGTCATCCGCACGGTGGGCAACCATCTGGTGATTGCCGGCGGTGAGCTGCGCGGGAATATGTACGGCGTCTACGCCCTGCTGGAAGATCATCTCGGCTGCCGATGGTTTGCCCCCGGGGTCAGCCGGATTCCGCGGCACAAGCGGCTGGCCGTCGGGCCGATCAACGACAAAACGGTGCCCGTGCTGGAGTATCGCGAGCCGTTCACCTACGATTGTTTCGACGGCGACTGGTGTGCCCGCAACCGGGTCAACTCGAGCAGCGGCCGGCTGGAAGCGAAGCACGGCGGCAAGGTGCGGTTTGCCGACGGGTTCTTCTGCCACACGTTCAACCGGCTCGTGCCGCCGGATCAGTATTTCGACGAGCATCCGGAATATTTCTCGCTGGTCAAAGGCAAGCGTCTGAAAGAGCGTTCGCAACTCTGCTGCACCAACGAAGACGTGATCCGGCTATGCACCGAGGGCATCCGCAAGGCGATGCAGGGGCAAGGCGATGCGATGGCCTTCTCTGTCTCGCAAAACGACTGGCACAACTATTGCGAGTGCGGCAAGTGCCAGGCGTTGGCCGATAAAGAAGAGTCGCAGATGGCGCCCGTGCTGCATCTGGTCAACCGGGTGGCCGCGGCGGTGGAGAAGGAGTTTCCCGACAAGGTGGTCGAGACGCTGGCGTATCAGTGGACCCGCAAGGCCCCGACGACGATGCGGCCCCGGCAAAACGTGGTCGTGCGGCTCTGCTCGATCGAGTGTTGCTTCTCCCACTCCCTGGCCGAGTGCAACAGCGACGCCAACCGAAAGTTCCGCGAGGACGCCGCGGCCTGGGCCAAGATCGGCAACCGCCTTTGGGTCTGGGATTACGTAACCGATTTCCAGCAATACCTGCTGCCGTTTCCCAACCAGCGGATCCGCAACGACAACATCCGCTTCTTCATCCGCCACAACGTCCGCGGCATCTTCGAGCAGGACACCTACAACACGCCGCATAGCGAACTGGTCGAACTGGGCGGCTACATGACGGCCAAGTTTCTCTGGAATCCCGACTACGACGAGGACGTGGCAATGAACGAGTTCCTTGCCGGCTACTACGGCGAGGCGGCCGGGCCGATCCGCCGCTACATCGACCTGTTGCACGATCGGGCCGAGAAGGAGAACATCCACGTCAACATCTGGGCCCGCCCGGAAAGCCCGCACTTGACTTCGGCATTGCTCACCGAAGCCGACAAGCTCTGGCAGCAAGCCGAGCAGCGTGTGGCCGAGCAACCGGACGTACTCCGCCGCGTGCAACTCTCCCGGATGAGCGTCGACTACGCGATCGTCGAGCGCGCCCGGCTCATGGCGGCCGGAAAGTTGCCGGCCGATGCCGATTTCAAGTCCATGGCCGTCCGCCGGTTTCCACTATTCATCAAGACGTTCCGCGCAAGCAGCCTGACACGGGTTCGCGAATGGAGCGCCGTCGACAAGGACGACTACGCAAAGAAGTTGGCGGCGGCGCTCGGAATCGGCGCGGAGAAGTAGGGGAGAATGTTCGGCACGGTTCGTAGTGACCGCATTCATGCGGTTCTTCGTACACGCACAGCTTCAACCCGATGAATCGGGTCACGGTCCCTCAGGCGGCCGCAAGAGCCTCACGACCGTACTCGTCGACGAGACGCTTTCTTAGCCACACAGGCGAAATAGCCGGACTTCCAGAGAAAACCGTGTACGATGCCGGCCAAAGCAAACGCGGCAATTGCCACCCAGTTCCCATCCGGGGGAAGGTCGCCCCGATAGTAGGCTGCCAGAACTGCGATCATTATCCACCACGGCGCCATCATCCAGCAGGAAGAAATGCAAGACCTGACAACCGCGACAGGCTCCGACCATCCGTGTGGCAATTCGCGCCTTCGCTTCAGCACAAGCACGATCGCTACGGCAATCGCTATCGAGGAACAGGTAATGAAGGAAATGTATCCCGCCGCGTCATCGGGGGTTCCCGGGTTCAAACGCGCCATGGCAGGCTGGAAGAAGAACGATAGCAGATAGGTTCCGATGGAGCCTGCGAACCACACGTAGCCGAACAGAAAGCAAGCGGTCCACACGGGATTGAGTTTGCCCCATCCGATCGTACCCGGAGAATCCGCCTTACTCTGCCGAGGTGACGGCGGCACATTCGGGCTGGCGTATGGATTGCAATCGTCCACAACGCACCTCATGTCGAGACGGCAGGTTTTCCGAGCACCGTTTATTCCCCATGCTGCTTGAAATGATACGCGCTGCCGTAACGCGTCGTCTTGAATCGCTCCAGCTTGCCGTCGCTGCCGGGCTTGGCGGTCTTGGCTCGTAGGTCGTCCATCTGCTGCTCGGTCATCGGCTTGAAGTTGCGTGCCATGGCGATGTCTTGTCGCAGGTTCTCGCGAGAGCGGATGCCGCAGACCAACGTGCTGATCGGTTGTGAGAGGGCGTAGCGGCGGCAGACTTCGGCCGGGATCTTCAACTCGGTCGGGATCGTGCCGCCGGCCAGACCCTTCATGCCGATCACGCCGATCTTGCGTTTCGTACACTCGGGCACGACCTTCTGCTGGAAGCTGCGATAGTGGGCGTCGAGCACGTTGATCGGCATCTGTACCGTGTCCCAGTCGAACGGCTTGCCGAGCATCTTCAGGTGATGGGCCAGGTCCTTGTGGCCGGTGAAACCGATGTGGCGGACCTTGCCCGCCTTTTGGGCCTCCAACGCGAACTTCAACGCGCCGCGGTCGAAGACCCAATCCGGATCGACGTCCCAGTTGATCTCGTGGAACTGCCACAGATCGACGTGGTCGGTCTTCAACCGGCGAAGGCTGTCTTCGAGATGCTGCTTCGCCGTCTTATAGTCGCGGCCACAGACCTTGGTCATCAGGAAGACCTTGTCGCGTCGTCCGCCGGTAGCCAGGCCCTTACCCATCAGTTCTTCGCTGCCGCCGTCGTGATAGTCCCACGAGTTGTCGAAGAAGGTCATGCCCTGGTCGATCGCCTCGTGCATGATGGCGATGGCTTCCTTTTCTTCGGCGGTGCCGACGTGGTATCCGCCGAGCCCCACAATCGGCACGCGACGGCCCGTCTTGCCCAACGGCCGCGTGGGGATGCCCGCGGGGCTCTCCTGCTGGTCGGCCAACACCGAAGAGCCCAAACCGCCGGTGGCCAGCGAGGCGACCGATGCCTTGAGAAAACCACGCCGTGCCGCTTGTCGCGAGGGATTCTGTCCAGATTCGTGCATGATTCGGTTCCTTTCTGGATGGGTTCGCTTGCCGCTGTCGTATCGTCGTACTTTACCATACGCCCAAGCGGAAAACCACCAACCCGTCCCCATTTGCCCCGCCGCCGAATTCCTGCTACGCTTGACTCGACAGCCGCTTGCGGCTTCGCACCGCCCCGCTCCCACACAAACCATGCCGCCACACCCGACCCCATCACCGACACGCCCCGCGGCCCTGCTCCTCGTAGCGGTCGCGTGTCTCTGCCCGGGTCCGCTACCGGCCGCGGAAGAGCCTCCCCCACGGTACACGGCCGTGCTGACCAACGGCAAGCGGATCGACGGCAAGCAGTTGACCGGCTGGGGTGAGCCCGCGGGGACCGTACAACTCGACGGCCAGCCGCTGCTGCATCCGTCTGCGCCCCTGCGATGGCTCTACGACCACACGTTGCCGGTTGCGAAGACCCCCAAGGCGTACATCGAGTTCGTCGGCGGCGACCGGCTGCCATGCACTATCGTCGGAGCACGGCGGAGCATCGAGGTGACGTCCGCCGTTGGCATGCCCGATCACCTCGTGGTCGAACCGCGGCTGACGATTCGCGACGCCGCCAACCGGCCGCTGCAACAGCTTCACGTCAGCCAGCGGATGATCCGGCGCATCGTGTGGCAAGACCTCGGCACAGTGTCGTCCCTTGCTACGGGCGGCACCGATCGCTATCGGCCGGCGACCGTCTTCTACCGCGACGGCAGCCAGCGATCGTTCCGCCGACACCGGTTCCTTGCCGGGGCCGTCCGCCTGCTGACCGACGACGGCACGCAAAGCGTTCCGTTGGAGAAGATCGCCGAGTTGCACTTGCCGCGGATCGATCCCTGGGAGGCATACTACGACGAGGTCGCGGCGCTGAGCCCCGAGTTGAAAGACCGGCTTCTGCGGCTGGAAACCACGACCGGGCTGATCGCCACCGCATCGACGGCCCGACTGCGAGTAGCATCGTACAGCAACGCGGCGGAGGCCAGCCAGTGGCACCACCTGATCCACCCGGCCTGGAGTCTGGAGGCATTTGCGGTGCAACACGCGCGGATTCGTGTGCGGCACTACTTCGCAGCGCACGAGGTGCCCCTGCTGCGGGTCGCACCGCTGGAGGCGGTCAATCGCTCGGCCATCCATGCCGGCTGGCACTGGCAGCGAGACCGCAGCGTGTTCGGCCGCCCGCTGCAAGAAGGCCCGCACGGACACGGCTGGGGGTTCGGCGTTCACGGCCACAGCGAGTTGAAGTTCCCACTGCCGCCGAGCGCTCGGCAGTTTCGCACCCGCGCGAAGCTCGACGGCACCTCGGGTACCGGCGGCTGTGTTCGCGCGATCGTGCGGACCGGCACCATCCGGCCCGGCGACGACCTCGCCCGCCCTCGCAATGTGCGCGAAGTCTATCGTAGCGACGTGTTGATCGGCTCCAAGGCCGTGCTCGACACGGGCAACCGCCCGCTGGCCCCACCCGGTGCGGGCGAGACGGGGCTGCTGATGCTGGCCGTCGACCCGCTCGATCGGGGCCATCCGAAAGAGGCCGACCCGTTGGACATCCGCGACAACCTCAACTGGCTGGAACCGACCGTGCTGCTAGATCGCGGCGTGCTGGCCGGCGAAGTCAGCCGGCGTTGGAGCAGTCTGATTGTGCCACTGAGCGGCTGGACGCTCACCCCCGCCGAGCCACCGCCGCGGCCCGTCGGGTTCTGGGACGTTCGCCCGGGCAAGCCGGAAGCCTATCGCTTCGCGGTTGCGTCGGGCAAGGCCTCGCTGGTGCTGTCGCGACGGCTGACGCTCACGGCCCACCCGCGGTGGCTGATCGTTGCCGTGTCGCGGCCGCAAGAGCAGATGCCCGGCTCTACGGTCGAGGTTCTGATCGACGGCAAGAAGGTGGCCGGCGGCGAAGTGCCGCTTCGGCTCGCCGGCGCGGAGGAACCGAGTCCGCTGGTCGTGCCGCTGCCTCTGGCTGGGGTGCTGCCTCTGGTTGGGGCGGCAGTTGAACTACCGGCCCAACGGTCGACCGTCGAGTTGCAGATCGTCCAACGGGCCGTCGATAACAACGCCCAGAACGCGGCGGTCGATTGGCGGGCGATCTCGATCGTCGATCGGCTGCCGATGCTCCGTGAGGTGTTCGAGGATCACGCCGATTGGGAGGTGACGCCCGCCGAGAACCGCCCCGGTGATCGCGTCAAGATGGTTTCCGAGGGTGCGTACGGCGGATCGAGTTGCCTGAAGATTGCGGCCGGTGCCACGTGTCGCATCGAGATCCCGCACGGTCCGGCGGCGATCCGTGGAGGTCCGGCCTGGGGCGAGTATCGCTACATTCGTTTCGCGTTTAGAAAGCGGGGCCGGGGGCAGGTCCGCATCGAATTCGACCACGACGGCGCGGAGCAGCAGAAGCTGCATTACTTCGCGGGCCGCGGCCCGGCAAGTGATCCATCGGCGAAGCGCGTATGGGTTTGGTCGACGCACGCCGATCTGCCGGACGAGTGGATCGTGGAGACCCGTGACCTGCACGGCGATTTCGGCCGCCTTGCGACGAACCTCTCTCACGTCTCGCTCAGTTGCGTCGCAGCCGAGTACGTGCTGTTCGACCACGTCTACCTGGCCGCCGCGATCGACGATTTCGAGTTGGGCTCAGCCGACCGCATTGCCACACCGGACGCCGCCGCCCGGACCGCCCGCGCGGCAATGGCTCGGGTGACGCTCGATCGGGCGTTTCCCGCTACGGTGCTGTTGGGCTGCGGCGAGCGGGTCTTCAGCGGCGTGATCGTCAGTCACGACGGCTTGGTTTTGACGGCCGGGCATTGTGTGGTCGAGCCAGACCGCGACGTGGCCGTAATCCTTGCCGACGGCCGGCAGGTCCGCGGCAAGTCGCTCGGCGTCGATCGGGCCAACGACGCCGCGATGGTCCGCATTACCGACGAGGGAGCCTATCCGTACGTCAAGATTGCCCCGGCCGGCGGCGACCTCTCGCGGGAACTGTTGCTGGCCGTGGCGCATCAGGCCGACTACGAGCCGGGCGACCGGCCCATGGCCCACCTGACTTGGACCGTCAACACGGAAAGCAACCTCCTGGAGACGACGTTCAGCGGATCGGTAATCGGCTCCGGCGGCCCGTTGCTGATCGCCACGAACGATGCCGCGGCCGAGGGGCAGTTGATCGGCGTCCACGGCCGTCGCGCCTGGACCGGTTTTGTCTACACGCCCGTCGAGCGGTACCGTGAGAACTGGCAGCGGCTGTTGGACGGCGAGGCATGGGGGCAATGGGCCGGCGGCAGCGGGCCGTTGCTCGGTGTCTTCACGGCCGAGGAGCCCGGCGTCTGTAAGATCAGCCAGCTCGTACCCGACGGCCCGGCCGCCAAGGCGGGACTCCAAGTAGGCGACCTGATTCGCGCGATCGACGGCCAAGGCATCGGCGACCGCGAGGCCCTGACCCGCGTCCTCGGCGGACTGAACCCGGGCGGCGAAGTGCCCGTCAAGATCCAGCGCGGCGACCAAACCCTCGATAAGCCAGCCACGCTTGGCGGCCGAAAGTAGGTAGTATCCTAGCTTCGTGTTGCTGAGGCGCGAGAGCATGGCGGGTGTAATCTAGATACACCCGGGGTCAGTCTTCAATCAATCCCTGTTGCGACAGAATTGCTCGGCACTTGTTTGGCAGCTCATCGGTTTGTTCTGCCCCCTGGAGGATACGGCCCAGAACCTCCTTGTCAACAGACGCTTCCATTGTGACCGAGCCGTTGTTGCGTGCGGCGTTCAAGGCATCCTCGGAAACAACGCGTCCGTCACGGTATGCAACGCACGTCTGGTGTATAATCCAAGGATGATCGTCCGGATCAAGAAGGCACGAATTATCCTTGTATATCTCGTGCTCGAATTTGTCGTATGACGTAAGCCCCACGATCACAACTGATGCAGGATCGCGGCTGGGATCGGAAATGACGATTTGCAGGTGATCGTCTATTGTGCGGTCGACGGAGAGAAAAGCATCGCCAATGTCCACGGCTACTAGCCCCCGAAAATGTTGTCCAATACGGCCGTCTCTTTTGCGTCTCGGAGGATTAAATCGGCCTCGGCTGTTCGCCCTACAGACTCGATCACGGCGGATAATGGGATGGTCGTAGAAGTACCTTGCGTGTGGTATTGCGTGTACTCGGGCGTATTGTGCGTAAGTGTCCCTAGCTCTTCGTCATCCCGATCTGCGAGCTTCTCGGCAGTTTCGCGAAGCGTCTGGATTTCCCTTTTGGATAATTCCAGGTTGCCTGGATTCTCGATCATTTCGATATTACGGCCTTCGATCAGGAAGTATCGTGACCACTCTTGATAAGCGAAATGCTGTTTCTTTATGAGATCGTAGACCGCACTGTGTAGCGGCCCTTTGTCCATAGCCACCAATCGCCCGCCAATGATCGGCCTGCCCGTGGCCTTTAGGTGTGCCTTGTCGGCGATATAGAGAAGCTTCAGCAGTCTATAGTATCCCATTTGCCGCGATCGCTCGAAATCGAGCAAGATGGCTGCTGCTTGGGTTGCCTTGGCTGGCTTGAAAGGAAAAGATTTGTCAGGCATGAGTCGATCCCCCCTCTTTCTTGCCCAAGGCCATGAATACTATTGGGACGCTAACTGTAGTCACATATAGTATATCTTGCGAGCCCCTGCTCGGGCAAGTGGTATAGTGGCCCGTGTCCGGCCGGCATAGCTCGCCAGAGGGGGCTGGCGCTATACTGTTGCTGATGCTGAGGCTGGATAAATACGCGAAATCTTGCGGATTGGACACTTCGCAATCCTCAGTCGTCGTCATCCACAATCTCCTCGCCACCGGCCACGTCCTCTTCGTCGCCTTCATCGTGCCCCTCAAGAAGCTGCAACAACCGATCCAACACGGCCGCCTCGTCTTCGTACCACTCCTTCGCGAGCACGAAAGTCACTTGCCAGCCGAAGTTTTTCAGTAGTTTCGGTCGCATCATGTCGCGTTCGAGCAGGTCGGACTGCTCGTAGTAGGCCTGATTGTCGACGAGGATGCCCAGGCGATAGACTTTATCCCCGTCGCGGCGCACGGCCAGATCACAACGGAAATGCGATTGGCCTACGGCGCGGTCGACCAGGAACCCGCGGCGCGTCAATGCGTCGGCGATTTGCTCGGCGACCGGATCGGACGTCTGCCCGTCGCCGTCTTCCATCGCGTCGTCCCACCGGGACATCCCATGCAGCACGCGCCGGGCCGCCTCCGTGTCGCCGATCGAGACGGCCTCGGCATAGCGGAGATAGTTCTTCAGGCAGTTGGCCCCGTCGTTGTAGTCGTTCGTCACGTCGCCCGAGTGGACCGAGCTGACCAAGGCCATCTGGTGCTTCGCGCGGGAGAAGGCCACGTTGAGCCGCTTCTCGCCGCCGCTCTTATTGATGGGGCCGAAGTTCATCAACATCTTGCCACTGGGAGCGTATCCATAGCAAACGCTGAGGATAATGACGTCCCGCTCATCGCCCTGGATATTCTCCAGGTTCTTCACCAGCAGCCCCACGAACTGGCCGTCGACTTCGCGCTCTTGCTCGGCGTCGAGCAAGCTGCCGAACTGCTTATCGTCTTGGGCCAGCCGCGCGAGTGCCCCTTCGATTTCGTCCTGCTGGGCTTCAGAGAAAGCGATGATCCCGATGCTCCGCCCGCCACGCTGCCGAAGCAGTTCGCGAACGAGATGGGCAATGTAGTCGGCCTCGGCGCGGTTGCGTCGCTTATCGTAGACGCCGTTCTCCATGAAGTGGAAGCTGATCGAACGCGCCAGCAGAGCGGTTGCGCCGGAACGCGCATCGCCCGGACCGGTTGCCCGTAGCGGGGGCCGGTCGCCGGTAGGCAGCGATTCTTCGGGCACGGTCAGCAGCCGGCCGTCGTAGAACGTCCAGTTCGAGAAGCTGATCAACGACTCGTCCCGGCTGCGGTAATGCCATCCCAGCATCGTGGACGGCAGGTTCTTAGCGGCATGGTTGAGAAAACTGTTGCTTTCCAGATCGTACTGAACCAACTCGCCGTCCTCTTCGACGAGCAGTTCTTCCTCGTCGTCGCCGCCGCGTTTGGCCGAGAAGAAATCGGTGGGTGGGAGTTGCATCTCGTCGCCCACGACGATCGCCTGGCAGGCGCGAAAGATCGAAGGAATCGCTTCTTCGAGCGTGATCTGACTGGCTTCGTCGAAGATAACCACGTCGAAATACGTCGTGTCCAGCGGCTGCGTGTCGGAAACGCTCAGCGGACTCATCAGCCAGACCGGCTTCAGATCCTTGACCACCTCGCCCGACTCTTCGGAGACCAGATCGCGAATCGACTTGTATCGCATCGACTTGCCGAACTCGTGCTCCAGTTCGCGACGGCCGCGATTGTACCGGCGCTTGAACTCCTTTTCTTCCGTGGTAAGTTGTGCGGTCGGCAGGCTCGACGTGTGGATGTTCTCCAGGAAACGGCGGTGGGCTCGCTGACGGATTTCGACCGCGTTGCTATCGAGCCACTCATCGTAGAGTCGTTCCAATCGGTCGACGTGTCGCCTTCGAGCCTTGCCGGAGAACCGGCGCAGATCACGCTGGCTGCGATACGCGTCCTGAAGACTGCGGTCGGCCGTGGCCGCCTCAACGTGCGACGGTGTCAACGGCAGCGTGCGCAGGGCCGTACTCAGCGGCTGGGGCATGGCGGCGAGTTCCGTCAGGCATTGCAGGAATGCGGGCAGATCGTCCAGCGAGTCCAGCACGCCGTCCAAATCGGCTCGCAACCGATCGAAAGCGTAGTCGCCATGTTCCTCGACGATCTTGTCCAGCTCGGTTGCAAGAGAGCCGAGTGCATCGTCGGCCTCGACCATCCTCTCGACGATCCGGGCGGCCTTGTCCGACCCGAGCAAGGCCGCGTGAATCCGCACGATCCAATCCGGCAGTTCGCCTAACGCGGTTTGCATGTCGGCGATCCGCTCTATCATGCGACTTACGTCCGTGTCGATCTCGTAAGCTCGGGCGATGGCCTCGCGCTGCTCGTTCAATTCGCCCAGCAACGCATATTCCTTATCCAGCGCCGAGAGAACCTGCGTCCAGTTCGGCCGGACGACGTGCGATCTGAAATCGTACGACCGCTTCAGAATCGACCGAAGTCGCCACCAGCCCGGTTTGAGCCAAGCGAAGAAGCTCCCCTCGAACGACCGGGCCTGCTGCAACGCGATTGCTAGTTCCTCCGGCGGAAGTTTCTGACGCCATGCCTTGGTCGTCCGGCGGGCCTCGGCCACGGTGTCATCGGCAAGCTGCATCTGCTTGACGGCTTTGCCGAATGCCACGGTCCGCGGGCTCTTGCAGTCGAGCAACGAGAACTGTCCGCCTTGCGAGATCGGCTCTACGCGCCGGGCATAGTCTATCAGAGCACGTGCCCGGGCGATCGTCTGCCACTGGTCTCGCGGAATCCCACAGCGGCCGAGCGTCTCGTCGATGCGATCGAAGTGCCCAAGGGCTGCTCTGACGGCGGTCGTGATGATTTCCAAAGGTCGCTCGGCGTCGACCAGACGTCCGCAGAGCGGCCTTAGCGGATGGTTGGCGAGGATGCCGTCCGGCTGAATATCCTTCACGCAGACGTCGAACGACTCGATTCGCTCGCGGTTCTGCCACCAGGTGGCGTAGTCCGGAAGCCGCTCCCTTTCCAGCGCCGATAGCTCCGGCATCAACCGCCGAAGCTCGATGCACCTATCCAGAAGCTCTCGAAGCGGGATGCCGACCCGCTCGGATACGTGCTGCATGGCCTCGTCGAATTGTTCCAGTGGTTCGAGCTCGTTGCCGAGCCGTTTCAGCAACCCGGTGCGCTTCTGCCCGATTCGCTTCGCGGCCTTACTTGCTCCCGCCAAGATTCCTTCATAGGTCTGCTTGAGATCCATGACGAACGCCTTCTTGTCGGTTTGCGAGTCGTGGATCAGGCAACAGAGATCGCCCAGGCCACATTGCCGCAAACGGGCAAACACGACGTCGATGGCCGCTCGCTTCTCACACACGAAGAGCACCCGCTTACCCCGGGCGACGTAATCCGCGATCAGGTTCGTGATCGTCTGCGATTTTCCCGTGCCGGGCGGGCCCTGAACGATGTAGCTCTTACCGGCATGGGCCTCCTCGATCGCCATGGCCTGCGTCGGATCGCACGCCACCACGTCGTACCGATCCTCCAGCGGAGGGACCGGCGGCAGCTCGCGATGGACGGGCCTCGGTACCAAGGAAAACGTCGCCTCGAACGCCGGGTTCGTCGGCTCCTGCTCGAGCAACGCCTCGTAGTCTCGCACGAGCGACATCTTCCGGTACTTGAAATTCCCCAGCGTGACGCTGCACAGATCGAAATTCCAAACGTACGGGTTCTCCTCGCCGCCTTCGCTCAGATGGAAGAACGACTGCTCCTTCTCCACCACGGGCGGATCGCCCTGCGGCGCCGCAAACGTTCTCGGTCGCGGTTTCTCTTCGATGATGTCTCGCAGGTGCGTGTTCGGCGGCCGGATCCTTGCCGAGAATAGCTTGATACCCAGCGGATGATAGGTCGCCGGATCGTAGCTGTAATCCAGATCCATGAAACTCCGTACGCCACGGCCCGCAAGCCGCGCCCGGCGACGATACTGGTCGAGCTTGCGCCTGGCCTTGTCGTAAACGAGCGAGATCTGCGGCCGGTCGATCTTATTGAGCGTGACCGCCGCCTCGCTGGCCGCGATCTTGGCCGACAGATACTCGAAGAACTGGTCGAGGCTGGTGGTCGCGAGATCGAGCTGCTCCGGCAAGTCGATGTCGTAGAGTTGCTTGAACTGGTGCCGGATGACCGGGTTGACTTCGGCCTCTGCTGAAGGCGTCTCCAACGAGTAGGTGTCGCGAATGCCCTTCTTCTTCTTGAGTTGCACGGGCAGAAGCACCAGCGGGGAATCGAACTGCTCGGCCGGATTCTCCTTGAGGTTGGCCCAATGCAGGTAGCAAAGCACGAGGCGAAGTTGCGCGAAACCGAATTCCGCCCGGTCCCGCCGGGCCTCCGCACCGATGCGGTCCAACACGCTGGGAAGGTACAGGGCCTCGGCAAAGTTTAAGTATTTGTTCAGCGAGATCGGCTTGCCGTTGCAGACGGCGTCGTGCAACGCGTCGTTCCAGACGAGGATCTGGTCCGGGCGGATGTTCTTGACGTCGAACGACAGCGGCACGGAAGCGTGCGTCAAGTTGATCGTCTGCATTGTGGGGCGAGAATGCAGCAGCCTGTTCCGCCGCGAGATCTCAAACAGACGCTCCTGGAGTTTGCTCAGCACCACGTGTTGCTTGCTGCGGTTGTCCTGCTGAACGAATCCCGGAATGCTGGCCAGATCGAACTCGAAGTCGACGTCCTGGTCGCGATAGTTCTCCAGGTTGTGCAGCAGCGCACCCAAATCCTGGACGCGGCGATGGCGATCCAGCTCCGTCATGCGAAAGATCGCCCGAGCCAACACCGGATGAAGATCCGTGCCCAGCGCAAACAGATTCCGTCGCCCGGCGACGAACGCCTTGAGATCTTCCGGCTCCGTGAAGTCCATCCCGCAAACGAGACTGGCCAGGATCATCCCCAGGCTGAATACATCCGTCAGCGGATCGTGGTGTTCGAGCTGATGTTCCCAGGCAACGTAGCCCGGCAGATAAACGGGACGCGTGACCGGCGCGTCGCGCTGCCCGACGGCAAGATCCTCGACCTCTCCTTCGGCTTCCCCTACTTCGGTCACGTGGCGTTGCTCGGTGACGATTTCCACGGCCGCCTGATTGGCGGCTTCGATTTCGCGCACCGCCGCCGCGTTGTTGCGAAGCTCTCTTCTCGCGGCGTCCTCGAACCAGATTCTCGCGCCCTCGACGCGCAAAGCGTCCAGGCCTTCCAGCGGGGCAACCGTGTCCGCCGCGTGGGCCTCCAGAACCTCGCGAACCAGCGGCAAGAAGGCGGCAAGCGAGTCTTCCGTCGAGAAGCCGCCCGTTTCCAGGCGCGTGCGAAGGTATTCGTGAAAGGCGGTCATGGCGTCTCGGTCCGTTGGCTGACTTTCGTCAGCAACTCCTCCTTGCCCTTGTCGATCTTCTCGAGTTGCTTCTTGCGAAGCCGAAGCTCGCGCCGGGCGATCTCTACGAAGCGATCCTTCAGGCCCAGTTCGTCCGTTAGCACCAGGGCCGCCGCCAGCGGAAACTCTTCCAAATCGCGATCGGCCGTGACGAAATCGAGCAGCACGTAGCAGTAG
>JABMRB010000292.1 GCA_013202865.1 Candidatus Nealsoniibacteriota bacterium
GCCCAGATCTGGATGACCGACTTGGCCTTCGGCGACTGCCCTTCGGCCGGGGCGCCCGCCGCCTGGTGGCCTGCCAGCAGCAACCCTGCTGCGCCGGCCAGCCCGCGGTGCATCGCCTCGCGCCGCGAGATCGGCGCGCCTCGGTCGAGCTCAACAGCGTCCAAGGGAACGGCAACCGGCGGATGTTCTGTGCTCATTTTCTTACCTGACTGCTAATGCCGGAATGAGAACTCCGGGCTGTTGATTAACGCCCAAGCGAGATCGCGCAGCACGCGTCCGGAGCCGGATTGGCCATGCGCTTTCACGACCTGCAACTCCTCGTCCGTTGGAAGCCGCGAGAGGATCGTCAGATATAGCTCTGGGATGGCTTTCTCATTCTTCTCGCGGCTCCAATGGATCAGAGGTTGCAGCTTGGGCCCCCCTTCGATCTTCCGCCGGATATGGCTGGAATTCAACATGTGCAGCCGCTGGGCCGCCGTGGTGCGACTGCTGCGATCCGACTGCAGGCCCGTGTCGCGCGACGACCGGCCAAATTTCTCCAGGAATGGGCTGGTGATGCTGGCATCGGCCATCGCCACGCTGCGCTGATCTTCCGGCATGAACGTGTAGGGCTCAGGGATGATGCTGGAATACTGCTCTCTCGTGCCGCTGATCTGGCACAAGGCGTCGATCAGCACCTCGGCCTCCAATCGGCGTACGCCGTAGCAGGCGAAATTCGCCTCACCTCGGGAGTCTTGGGTTGGCGAGATATGAGAACGTTGATAGGTCGTTGAGTTCAGGATCAGCCGGTACAAGTGCTTCAAGTCGTACCGAGCCGACACCAACTCCTGCTCCAGGAAAGCGAGCAACTCCGGATTGACGGGCGGGTTGTCCTGCCGAATGTCATCCGGCGGGTGAACGATGCCGCGGCCCAGCAGCCAAAACCAGACGCGATTGGCAATGGCACGCGCAAACCAGGGGTTTTTTGGGGCCAACAGCCAGTTGGCAAAGGCCTTGCGGGGGTCCTGGCCGGGCGCCAACTTGGCCCGCGTTCCGTCGGGAAACGTGGCCGTTTGCAGCGTTTTGGCGGCCGCCTCCGCGGTTGCCTGTTCGAGATCGAACAGGACGATTTCCTCTTTCCATTCGCCGGTGGGTTTTAACGCGATTTGCGAGAAAAACACCGCCATGCCCAACCACCGCTCCTTGGACCAGCCCTCTGGCCGCACGCCCATGAAACTCAGCGCCACGGCCTGCGCGACGGCCTGCGGCTCCCTGCTCTGGACCGCGCGATAAAAGTTCACCTGAGGCTTGCGGAAATTGCTGCCGCTGGCGGTGAGCATCTCCCGGACGAACCTGTCATACGGCACGTTCTCTTTGACGCACGTCCGTATCCAGCGATGATAGGCTTGCACCGCATTAGGCCACAGATTGATGGGGAATTCCGATTTGACTCGCAGCAGATCGCACCATCTCATCGTCCAGTAGTCGACGAACTCGTCCCGCTGCAACAAGCGGTCAACGAGCTTACGGCGTTTGTCGGGGTCGCTATCGCTGAGAAACCGCTGCGCCTCGTCGGCCGTGGGCAGCGTGCCAGTGACGTCCAGATAGACCCGACGCACGAAGACGCCGTCGGAGCATACCTTGGCCGGCGCAATGCCCAGTTGCTCCAATCTATTGAGGACCAATTCATCGATTCGACCTTGATGAACCGGATCGGCATCGCGTTCGAACGGGAGCACCGGCGGTCCGGCTTCGACCGTTCCGGCGAGGACTGCTGCCACGACGACGACCAACGATCTCTTCATGTTACCGGTCCCGTGCAGTGTTCGGCATTATTGCCGTGACTGAAGGATAATGGATCTCTTCTTGATAGATAGAACTGATTATACAAGGAAGAACTGGCGATTCAAGCCGGAAAGGCAGGCTAAGACCCTTTGTCGGGCTTGCGGACGACTGATCCCCCACCAGAATCTTTGTTTCAGGAGACGACTATGGGACTCACGATACACTACAGCCTCAAATCCAGTACCCGCAGCCCGAAAAAGGCCCGGGCACTGGTCGCCCGGCTGCGTGGCCGGGCGCTGGACCTGCCGTTTGCTCAGGTCGAGGACATTGTCGAACTGAGCGGCGAGGCCTGCAATTTCGACCAGCGCGCCCAAGACGACCCGCATCGCTGGCTGCTAATCCAGGCGGGCCAGTACATCGAGCGACCCGCGCCGGGCGGTGGGACATACAGTTATAGTGTCGCGCCCACGCACGTGATCGCGTTGGAGACGCTTCCCGGTGACGGATGCGAACAGGCCAATTTCGGCCTCTGCCGCTATCCGGCGCACATCGAGGTAACCGATCGCGATTCACCGCACCGTAACAAAAGACTCCGTACCGGCTTGTCGGGCTGGTCCTGGCAGAGCTTCTGCAAGACGCAATACGCCAGCAACGCGCAGTGCGGTGGCGTGGAGAACTTCCTGCGGTGTCATCTGGCCGTCATCAAGATGCTCGATCACGCCAAGTCGCTGGGCATCCTCGACGAAGTCAGCGACGAGGGCGATTTCTGGCAAGACCGCGACATCCGCGCTTTGGCCCGGCAGGTCGGGCATTGGAACGAGATGGTAGCCGCGTTCGCTGGTGAACTGAAGGATCTACTCGGCGACCAGGTCGAGTCCGAAATCACCAAGTTTCCCGACTTCGAGCATCTAGAGGCCGCCGGACGCGGTAAGGAGTGATCCATGCCGCTTTCCGCAGGCTACAAACAGAATCTCGATACCCAGGAGGAAACGCATGAGTCGTAGCTACAACATGCTCGTCAGGATCCGCAACGTTGCTCCCGAAAGGGTCGACCGCGTTAAGCAGGCCGCGAATGACGAGTGGGATTTCGACGACTGGCACGAGTACGAAGACTCCATCTCCGCGTGCGTCGACGGCTACCTGTGCAGCGGCGAGACCGAAGACGAGTTCGCCGAACGGCTGGCCAAGGTGATTTGGGCCGCCAACGGTGGTTACTGCAATGTCGAGGTCGTGGCCACCTATCTCGAAAACTTGCCCTGCGAAACGCACTCCTTCGATGAAGACCAGTACGCCCAGATCCAATCGGCGGCCGACAAGCCTATCGAGACGCAGGAGGGCCGCAACAATGGCTGAGCGTCTGGTAGCTCAAATCTGGATCGGTGGCAGGCTATCTGCAAACCGGGCAGACGAACTGTGTGGTGCGATCAGCGCCGAGTACGTTTCACTGGAGTTTGGCGACGGACAATTCTGTCCAAACAACCCGCAGGACCTGCTCCAGGCCCGCGTTGAACATCACGACAGCCGAGTGCTCCGGCTCTGCGACGACCAAGCCTCGTGGGGAGAGTTTGCCGACCTGGAATCGTTCCTGCAGGAACACGCGATCCCCTACACGCGGCAGAGCGAAGCCGGCGGCGGCTACAACGGGGAAATCGTCGAGCATCGGCCGCCGGATGATCCGATCTGTATTCCGATCGATGCAAACGGAAGCCCCACGGTAGACGTGGATGCGATGCGTCGTGTGGCCAAAGCCATCGACATTGCGTTGCGGCGATTGGACGCAGGCGAGGTGTGCAAGGCCGTGTTGCGGCTGAAGAGGGCTCGACAATCTCTGTGTAGGCGACTGCCACCGGACATCCCGCCGCTGCCGAGTTTTGAAATCGAAGGTTATCAACCACCCGAGGAGAACCATGGCCAATAACTGCCTGGAGTTTTCGGAAGTGCTTCCGAAGTTAAGTGAAGAGGAAGAAGCCTGGCTGAAGAATCAACTCGAAATCGTCCACGTCTTCGGCGACGAGGAGTACGACGAAGACGCAGTACCCGACGACTTGGCCTCGAAGGACCCCGACTGGGTCGGCTGCCGGGCCTATCGGGACATGGACGACTATGACGCTGACTCTGACGAAAACGCCGGTTTCGAGTACGAGTTTTCTGGAGACGATAAAGACGAGGACTGGGGGCGGCATCTGTGGTTCCGCTCGGCCGAGTACGGCAACGTTGCCCGGGTGGCCCATCTTGTCCAGAAGTTCCTCAAGCGGTTCGCACCCAACGACTCCTGGTCGCTGACCTGGGCCACAACCTGCTCAAAGCCCCGCGCGGGCGAGTTCGGCGGCGGCGCTGTCTTCGTCACCGCTTCGGATATCAAGTGGAACGATGCCTACGAGTTCGTGGAGCAGCAGGCGGCGGAGTTCAAGCAGCAGTTGAAGGATAGCGGCCATTGACGACCACACGGCCTCAATGACCGCGGAGAAAGAAGGAGGAACAACTTGAAGACGTTACTGACGTTGGAGGTCGAATACGACCCTACCGTGACCAATCCCGAAGGGCTGGCTGCCGCCATGGACCGGCTCATGGAGACTGCCTGCTCCACGCCGGGCATCTTGGATGACTACGCAAACCCAATGATTGGGCCATTCTTTGTGGCTACCCCAGCGATCGACTCCGTCGCCGCCGGCCCTCAACGGGTAGTGGTGAACGTCTACGGCGGGGTGGTGCAGGACGTGTTTTGTTCCGACCCGCACGCCCGGGCCGCGATCGTCGATTGGGGCACCGAGAGTCGCGACCCGTGCGAGAACGGGATTGTCGAAGTCCAGACGGAAGACGGCGGCAAGCTCCTCGCCTACGTGGCGGACTACCCCACGCAGCCGTGGAAAAACCTACCGGACACGGATATCGAGAAGGCGCTTGTGGCAGCGAAGCTCGCCGAAGACTGGTTGGCGCCAAGCAGGCCAGAGCAGTATTCGCCTCCCCAAGCCACCCGCCGCTACATCCTTTACGATTTCGACGCCGGCGATCTGGCGACCACCACCGTCTACGACAGCTACCCGGAGGCCGCCGACGATGCCTCGGAGCTGGACAATGTGATCGTGGTGCCGCTGGTGTTCGAGAAGGAAGCCGGCGACGTGGCAGAACTGCAGAGCGCTCAACCCGTTCCTTACCACCTTACCATCGACGGACCGCAGTTTCGGGCACAACGGGAACTGCTGCTGAAGCTGCAAGGGCTTGCCGGTGGCGGGATTCCCTACTCGCCTGCCCGGGGTGAGTTGGAACGGCTCGAAGGGCTGATCGAACTGACCGATGGAATCGCCGATCAGGCCCACGACAACTACGCGATCGATTGCCTGCTGGACGTTGGCGAAGGACCGTGCGCGTGCGAGAAACCCTGGTGACCGGTTCCGTTTGACCGGTGGCCCGATCTACGTCACCGACGAAGACGCACGTCTGCAAAAGACGGCAAAACTACTCGCTCTGCGGCAGTACTCTGATCGTGATGTCCTTGTACCACGCTTCGCTTGGGGAGCCACCGTGGATTTGCAGACCGATCACTCCCTTTTGAGGAATCGTGCGGTCCGGCTCGGTGTAATCCACCGTGCGTTGACCATTAAGCCAGAGCTGAACCCTCTGCCCTTGGCAACGAATGACGTACTCGTTCCAGTCGTTCTTTGTGTAGAGCTTTCCTTGCTTCTGCACCGGCGGCCCTGTGAGCAATTTGTGCCGCCGTTCGTCATACAAGCACCCCCAATAGATCTGGCCGATGTCCGCTTGATAGCCGACCATTTCGTTGCTACCGGCAACGCGCTCGCTTCGGATCTGGATGCCTGCGTTGGGGTTTTTGCCCAGCACCTTGAACTTCAGCCGTAGCTAGTTGGACAGCGCCACTTTGGGCGGTGCTAGCACACTTAAAGTGTTTTGGGGCTTGTGGTTACGTCAAGCCGGTCAGTTGAGATTGCAGGATGAGGTAAAAGAGACGATCCTCCGCGTTTGTTTGGACAAGTCACGAGGACTTTCACGGAGGACCGTCAAGGATGACATTAGAA
>JABMRB010000293.1 GCA_013202865.1 Candidatus Nealsoniibacteriota bacterium
ACGTTTGGCAGGCCGATGTTAGAATCCTGTTGGCGGTGGGCTGATCCATGGGGGGAACTGATCCATGGGGGGGCTGCTATTTGGGGACCGGCGTCGGGCCGGGCCTGCGATCGTGGTGGAGGTTTTTCTGCGATGAAGTGTCAAAAGTGCGACAAACCGGCGACGTTCCACATTACGGAGTTGACCGACGGCAAGCCGCAGGAATTGCACCTGTGTGAGGACCACGCCCGGGAGTACCTGACTTCCTCCGGCGACGAGCAGCCGAGCGCCGGGAGCATGGCGGCCGTGCTGGCTCAGCAGATGGCCCAGCAGATGGCGATCGGGCAAACGGCCGAGGAGTTGGCCGAGTTGGATCAGCAGTCGTGCCCGATCTGTGGGATCACGTTTTACGAGTTTCGCAGCCATGGGCGTTTGGGATGTCCGCACGACTACGTCTGTTTTCAGAAGCAGTTGGAGCCGTTGATTATGAGCATCCACGGCGAAACGGAACACATAGGCAAGACGCCGCGCCGCTGTCCAACCGATTCGCAGCAGCGGACGCAACTGATCCGGTTGCGACGCGAGATGAAGGAGGCCGTGGATGAAGAGAGCTACGAACGGGCCTCCGAGTTGCGGGATCGGATTCGCAAAATCGAACAATCTGGAAAGCAATAGACGACAATCTGGGAAGCAATAGGCGGGCGGTACCGTGGAATTGAACGACCTAACCGGACATAGCGGCGAATGGCTCCGTGGCAGCGGGCCCGAGTCGGATATCGTGATCTCCAGTCGTATCCGGCTGGCACGCAATCTGGCCGATTTCCCCTTCATCAGCCGCTGCAGCGAGCAGGACCGCAGTCAGATCGAGCGGTCGCTGAAAGAGTGTGTGTTGGCTATCGACGTCTCGCCCGAGTTGCTCTACGTGAACGTGGCCCAGCTCGAGGGCGTCGACCGGCAGTTCCTCGTCGAGCGGCACCTGATCAGCCGCGAACACGCCGAAAGCGACGGTGCCCGGGCCGTGGTGATTGACGGCCGCGAACGGTTCAGCCTGATGATCAACGAAGAGGACCATCTGCGGATCCAGGTGCTCGAGAGCGGGCTGGCGTTGGATAGCGTTTGGGACCGAATCGGCCAGATCGACGACATGGTCGAGCAACGGGTGACCTACGCGTTCCACAAGCAGTTGGGATACCTGACCGCGTGTCCGACGAACGTGGGCACGGGGATGCGCGTCAGCGTGATGCTCCATCTGCCGGCGCTGGTCATCACCCAGCAGATCGAGAAGGTCTTCCGCAGCCTGCAGAAGATCAGTCTGGCGGTCCGTGGCCTCTACGGCGAAGGCTCGCAGGCGATGGGCGATTTCTACCAGATCAGCAACCAGATCACGCTGGGCCGTAGCGAGAAGGAACTGATCAAGCAGATCGGCGAGATCGTGCCGGTGATCATCGACTACGAACGCAAAGCCCGCGACTTCCTCGTCCAGGAGAGCCATGAGAACCTTCACGATCGCGTGAGCCGGGCGTACGGCATCCTGCGAACCGCGCAGACGATCAGCTCGGAAGAGACGATGCATCTGTTGTCGAGCGTGCGAATGGGTGTGAACTTGGGGCTGATCGGCGACCTGGAAATCCGGGCAATCAACGAGTTGTTCATCCACACGCAGCCGGCCCATCTACAGAAACTCAGCGGCAGCGAACTGGACACCGCCGATCGCAACATCGAGCGGGCACGCTATCTCCGCAAGCATCTCAACCGGGAAAATGGCGCCGGCAACGCGGAGAAGAATTAAATCTGCGTATCGGGCAAGATTTCATCGCGATCCCCCACGCCGCAGAGGGGTGAGGTGTTTGACAATTCTCTGCCGACCTGCTACGCTAGGCACCTGTTGAGCGTGAGCGTCTTGCGGAACAGACGCTTCTCTCGGTTCTGAAAGCCCCGCTCTGAAGACCCCGAGCGGAAAGGGAGGCTATGATGTCGCTATGGAGAAGTCCACTCCTCTTGCTGCTGGCTTTCGCCGGCGTACCGCAGTCCGATTTGCTAGCCGATTCCGTCTACTGGACCGATAAAGAAGACTTCCGCATTCGCCGCGGTGACATGGACGGCAGCAATCCGCCGGTGGTGTTGCTCGGTCCGGCCGACGGGTTGGGGATTCCGCAGGGTATCGGCCTGGACGTTGCCGGCGGAAAGATGTACTGGGCCGACAGTCAGTACGATCACATCCGCCGGGCGAATCTCGACGGCACCGGCATCGAGACCCTGATCGACACCGGGATGACCTTTCCCGCCGATCTGGAACTCGACCTGGGCAACGGCAAGATCTACTGGACCGACACGAGCCAGGGTGAGATCCGCCGGGCCGATCTCAACGGCGACAACGTGCAAGTCCTCTACACGGGCCTGACCTCGCCCTACTACTTCGAGCTCGACACGGCCGGCGGCAGGATCTACTGGGCCGAGAACTACAACACGGTCGTTCACGTCTCGCAGATGGACGGAAGCGGGCATATCGAAACGCTGAACGTTGGAGCGGCCCGGATTCGCGACCTGGCGCTGGATCCCGCCAATGACAAGCTCTACTGGGGCGACCGCGAAAGCCATACGATCCATCTCGCCAATCTCGACGGCACGGGGGGCCAGATCCTCTTCGACGTCGCCGACGGCCTGGACCGGCCCCATGGCATGGCGATCGATATCCCCGCCGGTATGCTCTACTGGACCGACACGAGGATGTACTCCATCAACCGTGGCCGCATGGACGGCACCGGCTCGGTGGACGTTCTCTACACCGGGCTGGTCAGCCCCTGGGACATCGAGTTGGACGTCGAGGAGATCCCCGAACCGTCGACGGCGGCACTCGTCGTAGCCGGCCTTGTCGCAATGGCGATAGTCGGTCGGCGGAAACGACGCAACACGGAGTGATCGTAGTCGAACACGCTACTCTCCCAGCACTGTAACCACCACCCTCCGCTCTCGGGCGCGGACGTCGCAATCGAGGTGGAAGATCTGCTGCCAGGTGCCCAGTACAAGTTGGCCTTCGCTGATCGGCACCGCCAGCGAGGGGCCCATCAGCGTGGCTTGCAGGTGGCTGTGGCCGTTGCCATCGTGCCAGGCCTGCTCGTGGCCGTAATCGAGGCTGGGCGGGATCAGCCGGTCGAGCATCTCGGGCACGTCGCGGACCAGCCCCGGCTCGAATTCCACCACACTGATCGCCGACGTGCTGCCGACCGAGAAGACCTGTGCCACGCCGGTGCGAATGCCCGACCGCTCGACGATCCGGGCCACGTCGCCGGTCAGGTCGTGCATCTGGCGATGGCCGGTTGTCTGTAGCGTGATGTTGTCCTGGTGTACCATGGTCTTCTCCGTCGGTTGGGTTTGTAGTGACCGCATTCATGCGGTTCCAGCAATCCGGCAATCGTATCCGGGCTCGATGAATCGAGCCACTACGAACCTTCGAGCGACGGACTTCGCATGAGGTGGTTTCGTATCGAACGGATCGATTGTACCGGAAACGATCCCCGCAGGCAGGGCGCCCTGGGCAAGGCGGTTGCTCGGCCGTAAGTCGTGACCTACGCTCCAGATAGGGCGATTGTGCGCCATCCGCGGGGATGTTGCGCGCCCGAAAAGCCCTCGCATTGCATGCGGGGGATCCAACGGCGCCGGCAATCACAATGTCGACCGACGGACGGCGAATTACCTTTTGAGGCCAAGGAAGGCGGGGGATCGGATGCATACGGCGATGACGGAAAACACGAATGGCGTTCTGCTGCGGCTGGAACACGTCGACAAGACGTTCCGCATGGGTGAAGTGGCCGTCGAGGCCCTGCGCGACGTCTCGCTGGAAGTGCGCGAGGCCGAGTTCCTCGTGATGGTCGGGCCCAGCGGGTCGGGTAAGTCGACGATCCTGAACCTCGTCGGCGGACTCGACACACCAACCGCCGGCCGCCTCTGGTTTCGCGACCGCGAGATGAGCCGCTTCTCCGCCGCCGAACTCACCCGGTATCGCCGCGATACGGTCGGGTTCGTCTTCCAGTTCTACAACCTCGTGGCCAACCTCTCGGCCCGTGAGAACGTGATGGTCTCGACCGAACTGAGCGCCGACTCGATGGACCCGGACGAGGCCCTGCGGATGGTCGACCTGGACGACCGGATGGAGCACTTCCCGGCCCAGCTCTCCGGCGGCGAGCAGCAACGCGTCGCGATC
>JABMRB010000039.1 GCA_013202865.1 Candidatus Nealsoniibacteriota bacterium
CTGAATCGGATGGATTCCCGGAAATCCGGCTTTCGGTGGCCTGCGGAGGGTTGCATTTTCTACGCGACCGGCTATAGTAGACGGCTGGTACTGAAGTTTCACGCATTGAGGCGACACGTCACCCTCCCGATTTAATCGGAGGCAGCGCTCTTCCGCATCCCGAACCGACCGTCAACCTGTGGCGGTGATTCTCCGGGGATGCTGTGTATCGACTCCTTGGCTGGGGTCGGTTTCCCGTTGTAATTTCCATTGACAGTGATAGTCCGTTTTCGCTTTTGTAGGAGGTAGTACGATGTTTCGTTTCGCAAGTTGTTTGGCGGTGTTGGCGATGTTGGTGGTGTTGGTGGTGTTGGTGGTGTTGGTTGGGGTGGGGGAAGTTTGGGCGGTGGCCACTCCAGGAACCGGGATAATGCTATTCGATGAACCCACCGACACAATTAGTGTTTCAGGCCAAACCGTGATTGGCACAGCTTCAACGTACGAAGCACGGGTTCTTTTTACGGACACCTATGTCGGCTACGGCTCTGCATTTCAGGAATGGACACGTAACGAAGAAGGCAAGATGTTTCAGGTCGGTCCGAACGCCCTCTACGGGAAAAACTTCGACATCAACTCTTCTCTGCAAGCCACGCCTTCCTTGACTACTTGCCGCTCATCGCCGGGAGCATCTTGTTGACCATGGTGATGGCGGCCGGTCCAACCAGGACGACAAAGATGCCGGGGAAGATGAACAAGACCAGCGGAAAGATCAGTTTGACGGCCGTCTTGGCGGCCTTTTCCTCGGCCAATTGACTGCGCCGGATCCGCATCGAGTCGCTCTGTACGCGCAGCGCCTGGGCAACACTCGACCCGAACCGGTCGGCCTGGATCAGCACGGCCGCCAGGCTCCGCACGTCGGACACGCCGGTCCGCACGCCCAACTCGTGCAGGACCTCGGCTTTTGCCCGGCCCATCTGGAGATGGAAATTGGACAACGCAAATTCCTCGGCCAGCACGCGGTAGGTGGTCTTCATCTCGTCGGCTACTTTGCGCATGGCCTGATCCAGGGCCAGTCCGGCCTCGACGCAAACAACCATCAGGTCGAGTGCGTCGGGCAAGGCGAGAAAGATCGCCTGCTTGCGGCTTCTGCCGATCAGTGCGACGACGACGTCGGGCAGGTAGAAGCACGCACCGGCAAGGAAGACAGTCGAGCCCATCGAGTTCTGCGATATTCCATTGATGGTTAGCACGGTACCGCCACCCAGTACCAAGCCGACCAGCAGGCCGACAAACTTCGCCCCGAGGAAGATGGTCCCGGCCGCCTCATTTCGGAAACCGGCGTTGGCAAGCTTCGTTTTCAGCTTGCTCATGGTCAGCGCGTCCTTGGGCTGAAGCGGCCTGGCGAGTGCGGGTGACGCCTTTTCCAAGACCTTGGTCATGGCGTCACCCTTCCTCAGCGACGTCGCCTCTCGGACGTCCCGCCGGGCGTGGGGGTTCTTTAGCTCGTCGAGCCGCTCCGCGGCCCGAGACTTCCCCGTGGCCATCAGATCAAGCGCCCACCACGCCAACGCGGCGACCCCGGCAAATAGTGCCAGGGGGAGCAATTTCTGGAAACTGAATAAGTCGGCTGCGAAGATCACGGCGCACCTGCGTTCATACTTTGATGTTGATGATTTTTCGGATGGTCAGCGCCCCGAGCAGTTGCAAGAAGATCGCTCCGGCAAGCATCTTCTTACCCATCGGGTCGGTAAACAGGACCATGATGTAGTCCGGATTGAGTTGGTAGACGGTTCCAAACAGCACCAGCGGCAGCGCCAGCAGCACGGCGCCGGAGAGGCGTCCTTCGCCGGTCAACGCCTGGACCTGTCCCCAGATACGGAACCGGTCGCGGACCAATTCCCCGATCTTGTCGAGGATCTCTGCCAGATCACCGCCGGTCTGACGCTGCAAGATGACGGCGGTAACAAAGAACTTCAGGTCCAGGTTGGGGACCCGTTCGGTCAGGCTATTAAGGCAATCGTCCAGCGGGATGCCGAGGTTCTGTTCCTCGAACACCTGGCCGAACTCCTTGGCGATCGGCTCCCCCATCTCACCGGCCACCATGTTGAAACCGAACCCCAAACTCTGCCCCGCCCGCAGTGAGCGAGCCAGCATTTCCAGGGCGTCGGGCAGTTGGGCGGCAAACGCCTTCAGGCGACGCTTGCGGCGATACAGCAGCCACATCAGCGGCACGCTCCCCATGAACATCCCGACCACCGGGATCAGTGCCACGTGGACACCCATGATGATTCCCACGGCGACGCCCAACACGGCGACAACGCCTGAAATCAACAGCAGTTTGCCGATGGTCAACGACGTGTCCGCCTGTTCGAACAGCCGTCTGAAGTTGCCAAACCGTTCGAAAAAGCTCTCCGCCAGCGCCGACCCGCCGTCCAGTGGCTGCGACAGGTCGCTTGTTTCTGACGCCGGACCACCTTTGGCCGACGTCGGCGTGGCGACGCCGGTCAGCAGATCCAACCGGTCTTCCACTTTGCTGCCAGGCTTCTGGCGCAGCGCCAAGGCCAACCCACCGACCATGGCGGTTACTCCCACAAACGCGGCAACGGCTATCATCACGGGACTCACGGCCTAATCCTCCAACATGACTCGCTGACGAAACGCACTCGACGGCAGACGCACGCCGGCCGACTCCAAACGCGACATGAACGTGGGCCGAATGCCGGTGGCGATAAACTGCCCGTAGGCACGGCCCGTTTCGTCGATTCCTTGTTTGTCGTACCTGTAGATATCCTGCATCACCACGGTGTCCTGCTCCATGCCGACGATCTCGGTGATTTGAGTGATCTTCCGCGGGCCGCCCTGGAGCCGATTGGCCTGGACGATCAGGTCCACGGCGCTGGCGATCTGTGTGCGCATCGCTTTCAACGGCAACTCGAAGCCGGCCATCATGATCATCGTTTCTATCCGCGCGACACCGTCGCGTGGAGTGTTGGAGTGGATCGTGGTCAGCGAACCCTCGTGGCCCGTGTTCATCGCTTGCAACATATCGAGCGTTTCCGGCCCGCGGCACTCGCCGATGATGATTCGTTCCGGACGCATCCGCAACGAGTTGCGCACCAAATCGGTTGCCGTGATTGCCCCTTTGCCCTCGATGTTCGCCGGCCGAGTCTCCAGCCGCACCACGTGATCCTGTTGGAGCTGCAACTCGGCCGCGTCTTCGATCGTGACGATCCGGTCCGTGTTGGAGATGAAGCTCGATAGCGTGTTCAGCAGCGTCGTTTTCCCTGACCCCGTACCCCCGGAGATGATGATGTTCAGCCGCGCCTTGATTGCCCCTTCCAGCAGCATCACCATCTCGGGCGTAAACGCCTTGTAGTTGAGCAGGTCTTCCAGTTTCAGGGGATTGGCCCCGAAACGGCGAATGGAAACGCAGGCCCCGTCCAACGCGAGCGGCGGAATGATCGCGTTGAATCGCGAACCGTCGGTCATTCTCGCGTCGACCATCGGACTCGTTTCGTCGACGCGTCGGCCCACCTTGGAGATGATCCGGTCGATGATCTGCATCAGGTGATCGTTATTGCGGAAAGTGATCGTCGTCTTCTCCATCTTCCCGCGACGCTCGACGAAGATGTTCTTCGGCCCGTTGATCAGGATGTCGCTGATGGTCGGGTCCTTCAGCAACAGCTCCAGCGGCCCCAGTCCGAACGTCTCGTCGAGGACCTCGCCGATCAGCCGTTCCCGTTCAGCGCGGTTCAGCAGCGTGTCTTCCGTATCGCAGAGATGTTCGACGACCAGCCGGATCTCGCGCCGCAAGACGTCGCCTTCGAGTTCCCCCACTCGCGTCAGGTCGAGCTTGTCGACGAGCTTGCTGTGAATCCGCTGCTTCAGTTCGTCGAAACTGTCTTCTTTCGAGTCGGGTTGTTTCAGGATCGTTCCCGTCTTCATCATCGAAGTAAATCCCTCTTCGATTGTCCGTGATCGTTGTAATAAAGGTCTCGTTCTCTACGCGGGGCAGGCTTCCAACCGGCCCCCACTCCCCGCAATTTAGCCCCGGGTGAACGCACCCGGGGTTTCTTCGTCGCTCCGCCGCTCCACCACAGTCACCAGTCGCCAGTCACCAGCCACCGGCCGGTTGCCAAGAGACATCTATAAAAACATAGCTTACCGATTCGGCAAACTGCCGCGGACGGGCAAACCGGTGCCGCAAAGTGGAAAATGCCGGTCGTAACGGGATTTCGGGCCACCGCAGCGTAAACCGGCGTACCTCACCGGCCTATCGCCGGCTGCGGCTCGTCCAGGCCTAGTCGCTTCATTTTCTTGTAGAGCGTCGTCCGGTTGATACCCAGGGCCTCCGCCGTGGCATGACGGTTCCAGCTATGGGCCTGAAGCACGTCGCGGATGATTTGACGCTCGGGGCCCTCCATCGCCTGCTTCAGCGTGTGGCCGGTTACCTGCTCCACACGTAGCGGACCAGCGGCTGCCAGCGCGGGCGGCAAGTCTTCGACGCCGATCACGTCCCCTTTACCCAACAGCACGGCCCGCTCGATCACGTTCTGCAACTCCCGCACGTTCCCCGGCCAATGGTGACGCTGCAGCGTGGCCATCGCTCCCTCGGTAAACCCGTGGACCGCCTTACCCGAGTCTTCGCAAACCGACGCGAGAAAATGGTCCGCCAACAGTGGAATGTCGGCAATCCGTTCGCGTAGCGACGGCAACTCGACGTTGATCACATTGATTCGGTAATAGAGATCCTGCCGGAAGCGGCCTTCGGAAACCGCCTTGGTAAGGTCCTCGTTGGTAGCCAGGATCACCCGCGTATCGATCGAGAACGTCTCCGTCCCGCCGACCTGCTCGAACTCCAAGTCCTGCAACACGCGTAGCAGTTTGACCTGCATACTCGCGCTGGCGGTCGCAACCTCGTCAAGGAAGACCGTCCCCTCGTCGGCCTGCTTGAACTTGCCCATCTTGTTCCCCGCAGCCCCGGTAAACGCGCCGGCAACGTGCCCGAACAACTCGCTCTCCAGCAGAGTTTCCGGCAGTGCCCCACAGGCGACCTCGACGAACGGCTTGTCGCGACGACTGCTACGGCGGTGGATAGCCCGGGCAATCAGCGACTTACCCGTGCCGCTCTCGCCGGTGATCAGCACGGTTGCCCGGGTGTCGGCCACGCTGTCGACC
>JABMRB010000294.1 GCA_013202865.1 Candidatus Nealsoniibacteriota bacterium
ACCCGTGCCGCTCTCGCCGGTGATCAGCACGGTTGCCCGGGTGTCGGCCACGCTGTCGACCACGTCGAAAATCTGCAACATCTGGTGGTCGTGCCCGATAATGTTCTCCATGCCGAACCGCATGTCGAGCTGAGCCTTGAGCGTCTTGTTCTCTTCGACCACGCGACGCTGGCTCAGCGACCGCTCGATGGCCATCAGCAACTCTTCGTCGATCAGCGGCTTGGTGAGAAAATCGAACGCACCGGCGCGGATTGCTTCCACCGCCGATTCGACCGTGCCGTACCCGGTAATCATGATGACCGTCACTTCCGGATGGTTCTCGCGGCAATGGGTCAGCAGATCGAAACCATCGTGCTCCCCCAGACGGATGTCGGCCAGGACCAGATCGTACGTCTTGCGATCGACCGTCGCGATCGCCTCGGGTAGCGAAGAGGCGGTGTCGGTTGGGTAGTTCTGGTCGCGGAGCCACTCGGCCATCGACTCCAGCACGTGAGGATCGTCGTCAACCAGTAGCAAAGAGCCCTGTTGCGTCATAGTGTCACCCTGGTATGGACCGCAGATTATGTCAAGATAGGGAAGTTACGTAAGCTGTCGCTAAATATCTACGTTACGGGATGCGAGAAGTCAACGCGATGAGAAGTGGAAAAGCCCGGTAGCAAAACGGCAACCGCGGCAATCCGATCGTTCCCCCAAACAGAGGAATGCCCAGGTTTTCTAGATGTACCGACCGGAGAATCGGGATTTCCAACATAAATACTGCCTAAACTGATGAATTCCCGAAGATTATTAGCCCCACCAATGGGCGAAAAAATCCCGTTTCCCCCTCGACTTGGGCCGATTTCTGGCACATATCCCGCTGGATCGGGGGGGTAATTAGTCACTTCTGGGGATTTCGCCCTGCCCCCAAGTGTAGTAGGATTCCGAGAGGAGCTGGAATCAACCGCATCCGTCCCGGCAGCCTGTCGCCACGGTGCGATGGTCGTGGGTGGGCATGAGGTCCCACGAGAAACTTGGCCTCCGGGCACGGGTGCCGAACAACCGTTAAGTTAGATTGGGAGAATGAGATGAGTATCCGAATGTTGGTCTGCGATGACCACGAGGTTATCCGCACCGGACTGAGGAGTCTGTTGACGGGAACCAATATCGAGATCGTCGCCGAGGCCACGAACGGCATGGACGCAATCAAACTCACGCAGAAAGAGAAACCGGACGTGGTGCTGTTGGACATCCGCATGCCCGACGGTGACGGCCTCTCGACGCTCGAGAAACTCCACGCCAAAATGCCCGACGTTCGGGTCGTGATGCTCTCGACCTACGACAACCCCACCTACATCGCCCGGGCCGTGGCGTTGGGAGCCAGCGACTACGTGCTGAAGGGTTCGTCGCGGGAAGACCTGGTAGCCACGATCCAGGCGGCCGCGGCCGGCGAATCGCCCTGCCGTAGCGGTGAGTTGCGGCGGATTGCCGGGGCCATGAAGGTCCGCCAGGTGATCGACGACGACGACGTGCCGCTGACTCAGCGCGAGACGCAGGTACTGCGGCACGTGGCCCTAGGCTTGAGCAACAAGGAGATTGGCCGCTCGCTGGAGATCAGTGTCGAGACGGTCAAGGAGCACGTACAGAACATCCTGCGGAAGATCGCCGTCAGCGACCGCACCCAGGCCGCCGTTTGGGCGGTACGCAAGGGTTTGGTCTAGTACGCCCTTCGTAGCCGGATTCGCAAGAATTCGGTCTTGCGCATGACGCCTGAATACTGGGGTGGGAGTTGGACTCCCACCCCAGCTTCTTTGCGCTGCCTGCGTTCGGCTGCCCGTAGGGCTAGTGATAGCGGTAGCTTACTCGCAGTGATTCGCAACGTCTCACTTCTGCTCGGCCGTCCACGCCGGGCGGGTGTTGGCTTTGAGGTCTTTGTCGTATCGGGCGGCGAAGCTCTGTAGCCGTGCGACGACGTCGGGCTCGGACTGGGCGAGGTTGTTCTCCTCGCTGACGTCGGCTCGCAGGTCGTAGAGTTCAGGCTGCTTCTTCAGGTGGAGTTTCCACTTGCCGAGCCGGATTGCCTCTGCCTTGCTGTTCTTGTAGTAGAAGTAGCCTGCCGTATCGTGAGGCGACGGGGCAGTCGGATCGTCGAGCAATGCGGCGACGTCGTGCCCGTCGATGGGCCGCTCGGCGGGAAGTTTGGCCCCCACCACACCGGCAAACGTGGGCAACAAGTCGATTGTGGCGGCGACTTGTTCACAGACCTGGCCCGGCTTGATTCGCGCCGGCCACCGCATCACACAGGGCTCTCGCATGCCACCTTCGTAGGTCGTTCCCTTGCCGGCCCTCAGCGGCAAGGCGCTGCCGCCGTGATGCTGCTTGCTGAGCCAGGGGCCGTTGTCGCTGGTGTAGACGATGAACGTGTTCTCTGTGATTCCAAGTTCGTCGAGGGTCGTCATGATCTGGCCGACAGCCCAATCGATGTGCTCGATGGTCAGCTTGTAGGCCAATTCGGGGTTCGGGTTGTACCTCGCGTTGGAGACAAACAACGGCACGTGCGGCATCGTGTTTGCAAAGTAGAGAAAGAAGGGCTGCTCGCGATTCTTGCGCACAAACTTGACAGCCTCTTCGGTATAGCGATCGG
>JABMRB010000295.1 GCA_013202865.1 Candidatus Nealsoniibacteriota bacterium
CAATCCACTCCCCACTCCCCACTCCCCCCCGGCCCTGCTAAACTACGCCACCTGCAATCCCACAGCCCCATCAACAAAGGCCACCCCATGTTCCTTGCGTTCGGCGAGATTATGATGCGTGTTTGCCCGCCGGGCGTGCTGCGAATACGGCAGGCCTTGCCCGGGGCGATGGAGTGTACGTTCGGTGGCGGCGAGGCCAACGTGTGTGCGTCGCTGGCGTTGCTCGGCCGGCCCACGCGATACCTGACGGCCCTGCCCAAGCACGCCGTGGCCGACGCCCTGATCGCCACCTTGCGGGGCCTCGGGATCGACACCGGGCAGATTTTGCGGTGCGACTCGGGCAGGCTGGGCCTCTACTTCCTCGAGGCCGGGGCCAACCAGCGAAGCGCCAACGTGATCTACGACCGCGACCACACAGCCGTCAGCCTCGCCGGCCCCGAGCAGTACGACTTCGACGCGGCCCTGAAGAACGTCACCCGCCTGCACGTGACCGGTATTACCCCCGCGCTGAGCGAAAACGCTTTCCGCGCCACGCTCGAACTGGTCCGCACGGCCGCCGCCCGGGAGGTGAGTGTCTCGTGCGATCTGAACTTCCGCAAGAAGCTCTGGCGATGGCAGCCGGGAACCGACCCGCAGACGCTCGCCGCGCGGTGTATGTCGGAGATTCTCCCACACGTCGACCTGGTCATCGGCAACGAGGAGGACGCCGACAAGGTGCTCGGAATCCGCGCCAAAGGCACGTCGGTCGAGCAAGGCCGAATCGACCCGGCCGCCTATGGAGCCGTCGCTCGGCAAGTCCATGGCCGATTCCCCAACGTTACGCGCGTGGCGATCACGTTGCGCGAGAGTATCTCGGCCAGCCACAACAACTGGGGCGCGATGCTGCTGGACGCCCGGGCGAACAAGACCTTCTTCGCCCCGCTGGACGAACAGGGCGATTACCACCCCTACGAGATTCGCGACATCGTCGACCGCGTCGGTGCCGGCGATTCGTTCGCCGCCGGTCTGATCTACGCGTTGGATTCGCAGGATCACGCCGATCTGGCCAGTGCATTATCGTTTGCCACCGCCGCAAGTTGCCTGAAGCACTCCATCCCCGGCGACGTGAACTACGCCACGCTGAATGAGATCCGGGCGTTGGCCGCGGGGCAAGCGTCGGGGCGGGTGCAGCGGTAGGGGCCCATCGTCGGAAACGCCACCTATTGCAGATTGATGGTGGTTACGTCTCATTCTAGAACAGCCAAGCCACAATAGCGACAGCTACTGCAACGACTGCATTGAAAAACACGTAGATCCACGCTAGACCGAGGCAGATGCTTCCTCTGGGGGCTAGTAGGCACACGTAGAGGGCATGTGACAAGATTACCCCGGCAAGGCAACCCCATGAGTTCCAGACCCAAAAACCCAGCCACGGAAGCGCCAGGCAGCACAGAAGTATCATGCGCCAGAGACCCAGCGCGACCGCATTGATGAGGGAGGATTCACGGATCGCACAATTTTGCTCAGGCGCAGACGATTGCAAGTGGATACGCAACGCTTCGCTAATCTGATCGTCAACGTCATTGGTGAACACTTCCTCCCCGCAAGTCGCGCAGATCGGGATTTCGAGTTCCGGGATTTCGATGGCGTGCAAAGTGCCGTCATGCTTGACTTCGGCGGTGTAGGGAATCTTGGCCGGCACCACCTCCTTCTTGCCGCACTCCACGCAACGCCAGGGAAACGGCTTACTTTTCTTGTTCCGCTGTGGTCGGTCTTGCGAGTCATCGGTCATGAGTGCTCACCATGTGAATTGTTGGGGCATCGGGATCGTCGCAAAAAGGATTGTTTCGATGTAGAGGCGTCGACACGCCGCTCGCATACTAACGCCCCGGATTCCTCCTCGCCCGCAGCCAACGCCGAACCACCGGCCGGTGGACCAGCCAGACGGCAAACCAGATCAGGCTTTCGGTCATCAGGAGGACAAAGGGGATCGCCAAGAGTGACAAGAGCAAGCAGATCCCCGAGACCACGAGGAACAGTTCGATAGCGCTGCCTTGAGACGCCCAGTTTTGTTGCAGGCTGACGACCAGCCAGCGGACCATCGCGAAGTAGATCGAGACGAACCCGGTAAGAAAGAACAGCGAACCGAGGCCGAACTGGCCGACACGCCCGTCGTCGCGCAGGGCCCAAAGTGTCAACCAGAGAAGTGCTAGTCCGCTACAGAAGACGGCTCCGAGGACGACGCCGACAAACACGATTAGAAAGTGATGCTCGGTGGCGGCGGTGACGCCCACAGCTACCAGTGCGAGATAGCCAACTCCCGCAAGAAGCTGTACCCATAATCGTACGCGGTTCGGTAGACGAAGTCCGAGCATCGTGCCTCACAATAGGCGGGCGGATTGCGAAGCCGCAAGCGGCGCAAACGCTTACCCCAAATCAAACGTCTCCAGAAACTCCGGCACGCTGACGTTCCAACCCAGTTCTTCGCGGACGTGCTTGGCCAGACTCAACGCCTCTTCTTCTTCGCCGTGAGTCAGGAAGAGCTGCTCGGGCGGCTCCTGGAAATTACCCAGCCAACGCATCAACGCGGAGCGGTCGGCGTGGGCCGAGAAACCACGAATCCGCTTGATCGCCGCCCTGACCGGCAGCTTCCGGCCGTGGATGCGGATCTCCTTGCGGCCTTCGAGAATGATCCGCCCCAGCGTGCCCTGGGCCTGGTAGCCGACAAACAGAATCGTGCTTTCGGGGCGCACGATGTTGCGGCGTAAATGGAACTTGATCCGACCGGCCGTACACATCCCCGAGG
>JABMRB010000296.1 GCA_013202865.1 Candidatus Nealsoniibacteriota bacterium
CCACCGGCTCGATCTCGGAAAGATCGCCTGGCGGATGCGCGACCTCGACTTCTTCGACAGGACGCTCAAACTGCTGGCCGGGCGTCACGCGTTTCATCCGGTGCTTTGGAGCTACGGCGTCCATCACAACCGGCTGGAGCGGATCCAGGAGTATCTCCGCAGCAACGACGGGTTCCTGCGTCGTTTCGGCGACTACGTCGACTGCACGCTGGCCGTGGTCGACCCGGTCGAGCGGCACTGGCGGCAGCATCTCGAGTACAGTCCGCTGGTCAACGCCCGAGCGCATCGGCTCGGCCGCGATCGGAAGATCGTCAACAGCGCTTTTCGCAACCAGTACGTGGGTTTGATGAACGTCCTGCGATACAAGGCCGAACCGACCGACGAGGACTCGCTCGACGTGGTCTACTACCTGTTCCTGCAGGACCGCGTGGTCGAGGCGCTCAAGCGGTTCGACGCGGTCGACGCGAAGAATCTGCCCGCCAAGATGCAGATCGACTACATGCGTTGCTACGTCGCGTTCTATCGTGAGCGTCCCGCGGAGGCTGCGAAGATCGCTGCTCGCTACGCCGACCACCCGACGGACAGGTGGCGAGAGCGCTTCGCCGCGGTGACGGCTCAAGTTGCTGAGATCGACGGAGCCAAGGTCGCCGAGAGCGATCGGGAGGAAGACGATCGCGAGTCGCTGCAGGACCAGTTGGCGTCGACCGAGCCGGCATTACAACTGAAGGTCGAGAATCGCGAGGCCCTGCTCACCTTCCAAAACCTCAAAGAGGTGAAGGTGAACCTCTACGAGATGGACCTGGAGTTCCTCTTCAGCGCCAACCCGTTCGTCGAGAGCGGCGCCAAGCGATTCAGCGTCATCCAGCCGAACTACTCGACCGTGGTTCGCCTGCCCGCCAAGGGCGACGTCCATCGCTTCGAGCTTCCGGCCGAATTCGCCGGAAAGAACGTGTTGGTCGAGGCGGTCGGCGCCGGCCGTCGTGTCGCGCAAGCTTACTACGCCAACGACCTGAAGGTCCAGTTCGTCGAGCAGTACGGCCGGCTGCAAGTTCGCCATGCAAAGACCGGTCAACCGCTGTCGAAGGTCTACGTCAAGGTTTACGCGAAGACCCCGCAGGGCGCCAAGTTCTTCAAGGACGGCTACACCGATCTGCGAGGCAAGTTCGATTACACCAGCCTGAACACCGACGACATCGGGGCCGTTTCGCAGTTCGCCGTCCTCGTCATGAGCGAAGAGCACGGCGCCGTGGTGAAGACGGCCAAGCCGCCGCAGCAGTAGAGTAACCTATTCGGGTTTCTGCGCGACTGCATCGCACCCAGTGCGCGTGCAGCCAAGATGCTCAGCCGACATCGAAACCCTTGAAGACACGGACTTCACGCGCGCCAGCAGCATGAATCTCAGACGACATTCGAAGGCATCGTGAGGATTGATGCGGCTGGCGAGCGTGAAGTCCGTGCTTTCAAGGGCTTTCGACGCCGTCTCAATGGTTTGCCCCCACGGGGTGTAGTGCCCGAGCGGAGTCCACATGCCGCGGGCCGCGCGACTGCGGAGTTCCCTTTCGTATCAAGGTTTCCAGTCGGCATCGGGTGCCAGAAGGACGGCATCGGCGGTGGGATGGCCCTTGCCGACAGGATGGATACGGATCACGGCCGCGCCCACCGGCAGCTTCATTTCGCCTGCCCGCTCCCAGAGGAACGTGCCCTCGGCGGAGCCTTTGGCGGTGTGGGTGGGCTCGAGACGTTGGCCGGACACTTCTACCGCTAGCGCGCGATCTTGATGCGACCCGCGAGCCAGGCACGCTGTGTTTCCAGGTCTTTGCGGAATTCAGCCAGTCCCTCCCGTTTCCAGTGTCTACCCATCAGGTCATTGGCGTTGCGGTAGGTCCGGTCGGTCAGTTGGGCGAGGGCTTCATAGACCGCAACCGACTGTTGCATGTGCCGGAGAAACGCTTCCCCCAGGACCCTAGCGCCTGTGTGTAGCATCCGTGCCTTCAGGACGGCGGCACATACCTTGTGGCGCAAGGCTTGGGTGGCCAGCACGTACATTTGGCTATCGGTTACGAACCGGCCCAGTTCCATCTTTGCATCGGGATTGGTCGCGGCTGCCTGGGCCGCGCGGGCGGATTCCATCGCTTCGTCCGCCAACTCGCACAGCAGATCACAAACCTTGTCCGGCGTCATGGCCTCGGTGACCTGACGTCCGGCCGACAGCGCTTCGGCGTACTGTGTCACCGGCATTGAGAGCCGCTCGGTCAGCTCTGGCAAGCCAAAGCGCTCCTTGTAGCGCTGAAAGAAATACTCATCGACCGGCTGAGAGTAATAGATCTGGTGCGTGCGGCCGGCTTCGCGTGTCAATGTGATTGGAACATCGTCGATCCGTTTGCGGGCCTGGAGGATTTGGTCGACGCCCTGGTTCTGAAGCATCACCGTCGCCCAGAAATTGCCGAACTTGGTGGCCGTCAGGTTCTGCAAACCGGGGCTGATGGGACCGCTGACGACGTACCAGCGA
>JABMRB010000297.1 GCA_013202865.1 Candidatus Nealsoniibacteriota bacterium
GTGCATAAGGGCGGCTGGCCCAAATGGCCCGAGTGGCGCGAGTCATGGGAACCTGAAATCCTCAACGTGTTGCGCAGCGGACGATGGTGCTGCAGCGGTGGCGGGGGGCAGGTGGCGGATTTCGAGACGGGCTACGCGAAATTGCTTGGCGCCAATCGCTGCGTGGCCACGGCCAGCGGCACCACCGCGTTGCTCACCAGCCTGCACGTTATGGGCGTAGATGCCGGCGACGAGGTGATTACCTCCCCCTACACGTTCATCGCAACCTATAACACGATCCTGAGCCACAAAGCCCTGCCGGTGTTCGCCGACACAGATCCGGCCACGCTGACGATGGACCCGGCTTCCATCGAGAGTCGGATCACCGAACGTACCCGCGCCATCGTGCCGGTGCATATCTTCGGCATGCCTTGCGACATGGACCCGATCAACGCGATCGCCAAAAAACACAAGCTCGCCGTCATTGAGGACGCCTGCCAGGCGTGGCTGGCCGAATACAAAGGCAGCAAGTGCGGCACGCTCGGCGACCTGGGCTGCTTCAGCTTCCAGAACTCCAAGCATATTCCCGTCGGCGACGGCGGCGCCGTCACCGGCAGCAGCGAGGAACTCCTGGACCGCTGCCAGGCCTACCACAACTGCGGCCGTGCCTTCGGGACATTCAAGGGCAGCGGCTGCTTCAGCCGCGGCACCAACTACCGGATGAACCACTATCAGGCCGCCATGCTCCTGCAGCAGTTCGACAAGCTGGTGAAGGAGACCAAGCGTCGGCAAGAAAACGCCGATTATCTGACGGCCGGTCTGAAAGAGATTCCCGGCATACAGCCGGTGCGTTTGCCGGAAAACAGCCGGGCGGTTTGGCATCTCTACGCGCTGCGATACGACGCAGCGCAGTTCAACGGCCTGCCGCGCAACAAGTTCATCAAGGCCCTCCGCGCCGAAGGCATCCCCTGTAGCAGTGGCTATCACGAACAGTATAACGACGGCCTGCTCGACGAGGCGATCGACTCGCGCGGCTTCAAGCGTCTCTTCAGCGCCGAGCGACTGAAAGCCTATCGCGACAGCTTCCAGGAACTCAAAGGCAACAAGCAAGTCTGTGAGACGACCGTCGGGTTTTTCCAGACTTTACTGCTGGCCAACCGCAGCGACATGGATCACGTCATCGAAGCCGTTCGCAAGATTCAGGCCCACGCCTCCCAATTGGCCAAAGCGTGACCGGCCTGACCGGAATCTCTTTTTCCCAAGAACCTCGGCGGAGGGACAAGGAGAAGAGAACCATGTACGTGGACGAGCCGAGACCCGTGTCTCGCAAACGAGCAGAATAATCGGAGACCACGAATGAAAAGAACCGGATTACTATGCATCATTGGACTCGTCGTGTTATGGAGTTCGTTGGCCCCGGCGGCCGAGTGGCGGGCGGGAATCGCACGGACGGACATCACGCCCGGCGAGCCACTCTGGATGGCCGGTTATGCCGCGCGAAAGCATCCGGCCGAAGGCAGTATCCACCCGCTCTGGGCCAAAGCCCTCGTCCTGGAAGACCAACGGGCCCTGGAAGACCAACAAGGTGGGCGGGTTGTGATTGTCACGGCCGACGCGATCGGCTTCACGCGGAAAATGTTCGACGCAATCACCGCTCGCGCACACGCGCGTACCGGGATCAGCCCGGAAAGAATATTGCTCAGCGCATCGCACACCCACTCCGGGCCGGTGCTGGGCGCGGTTGCACCCGTCGTAACATACGGACTGGACAAGCAACAGTTGGCTGCCGTGGCCGCGCATGTGCGGGAGCTGGAGGACAAACTGGTCGAGCTGATCGAGGAAGCATGCAAAGACATGGTCCCGGTAACACTGGCCTACGCCGAAGGCGAGGCGACGTTTGGGGGCAACCGCCGGAAAAGCATCAATCCCGACGGGCCGGTCGACCACCGAGTGCCCGTCCTTCGGATCAGCGATGAAAGTGGCCGGCTGCTGGCGGTCTTGTTCGGTTACGCGTGCCACAATACGACGCTGGGGAGTGATCTCTATCAGTATAACGGAGACTACGCCGGTTTTGCGCAGATCGCCTTGGAGGCGGCCCATCCCGAAGCCATGGCAATGTTCGTCACCGGCTGTGGCGGCGACATCAACCCCTATCCCCGCGGTAAACTCGAACTGGCCCAGCAGCACGGCAAGTCGTTGGCCGCTGCCGTCGATCGCGCGCTGGCGAAAGATCTGCATCCGGTCAAGGGACCACTGGCGGTCGCCTTCGCGCGCGTCGACTTGCCGTTTGTCGACCCGCCCACGAAAGAAGAACTCGAAGAGCGCCGCGGGAAGGGAAACGTGTATGACCAGCGACTGACCGAATTGCTTCTCAACCGGATTGCGGAACACGGGTCGCTGGAAGCCGCGTACCCCTGCCCCGTGCAGGTTGTCCGATTTGGGGATGACCTTTCGCTGATTGCCCTTTCCGGTGAAGTCGTCGTGGACTATGCACTGCTGCTTCGCAAGCGGTTCGAGGGTCAGCGGATCTGGGTCGCGGGCTATTGTAACGAGGTCTTTGGCTACCTGCCGTCCGAGCGCGTGCTGGCGGAAGGGGGATACGAAGGCGGCGTGGCGATGAAGTA
>JABMRB010000298.1 GCA_013202865.1 Candidatus Nealsoniibacteriota bacterium
CATTGTAAGTACTGACCATAATTACAAACGCACTTAACTCGACCTAACCCGTGAAACCACAGTCACTTGACAACGGCCACTCTCTCCGGCACACTGAAAGATTTGACAACTTTACAAGCCAGACTGCGGGTAAACCTAAGCTATCAAAGCACCCTACTATCCGATCATCTACGTGCGCGGCTACGCGGCGACGATGGCCGAGATCGAGGAGACCGTTGCCACACCCTACATGGGTTTCAACCTCGGCTCCACCAAGATGCGTCAGAACTACAAGGACGACGTCGTTCGCTTCATCTTCGAGTCGCCCTTGCTTCGGCTGATGAAGGACGAGCAATACGTCGACGCTTACCACGGGGGCGACTTCACTGCCGTGGACGAGCGGGTGGATGCGAAGTCGATCTGGATCTTCCGCTACTACGAGGAGGCGTCGAAGGACCTCGGCGGCGGCAAACGGAAGACGATCCCGGAGTTCGCCCTCCAACTCCGCAAGTTCATCCTCCGCGTGCGGAGCCAGGTCTGCGGCGACGACGCGGCGGAACTGGCCAGGTTCAAGGTCTATCTTGTGGCCCACTCGATGGGCGGCCTGGTTTGCCGGTGCTATCTGCAGAACACGTGCCGCAACGTTCCCGACAGTACCCTGGAACTCCCGGGCGATCCGCTGGTAGACAAGGTATTTACCTACGCAACGCCGCACAACGGTATCGACTTGGTCGGCTTCAATGCTCCCGACCTGGGATCTCTGGATCGCGTTCACGTGCGCAATTTCAACCGCACCTACATGCGCAAGTACCTGGATATCAGTAGTGACGATGTCCCGCTCACGTCCTTGGACGGCGCCTTTCCCACGGAACGTTTCTTCTGCTTTGTCGGCACCAACTACCGGGACTACGAGGCATTCCACAGGCTATCGAAGCGTGCCACGGGTCCGATGAGCGACGGGCTCGTGATGATGGAGAATGCCTCGGTGTACCAAGCACCCCGCGCCTTTGCCCACCGCAGCCACAGCGGGCACTACGGCATCGTCAACTCGGAGGAGGGCTACCAGAACCTGCGTCGCTTCCTGTTCGGACAGGTGCGCGTCGACGCGCGGCTTGCCGCGGACGAGATCACGTTGCCCGCCGCAGTCCAGCGGGAGAAGGACAAGGGAAAGAAGATCCGTGCCCGCTATAACATCGAGGTCGCCGCCAAGGTGCGCAACGCGGGTTGCTTCCTCAACGAGCGGAAGGTGAGCCAGGAGTCGGCGATCCGTCGGCCGTACGAGGACATGGTCAAAAAGCAGCTCCCGGTCTACCTCTTCACCGGATACCTGCACCGCGCCGGCAAGTCCGACGACCCGCAAGACACGGCCCTCGCCTTTGCGATCCAGATCGGCGTGGAAGTTCCGCTGTTCGAGGTGGATAACCGCTTCTGGTTCGACGACCACTTCGAGGGCGAACGGCTGTTGCTGGAAACGGTTACGTTCCACCTTCGCCACAGGGCCGGCCGCACAACCGTCCGTTACGGACTTGCCAGTGAATCCGGCGTCGGCCAGGCCAACCGGATGGCCACGATCAACGGTCCCGACGCGCAGGGCCGCATGCGCATCGAAATCCCGCTGGGGTTCAAGAAAGGAGCGGCCAACCCACCCAGGCCCGGATTCCGTGGCCGGCTGCTGCTGACGGCCCGGCCGTGGAACTAGCAGTAGTGGCGACGCGGGTCGCAGGAGACGTATATCATAGGACTTCCAGAAGCTGCGCCGTCAGCAGTCAGGTAACGTTATGTGCAATTGCGTGCTCATGAAGCGTACTTTCCATACACAGCGAGGTCTGCCGACCAAAGGTCAATGGTGTCGGCTCGTCGGGCTCTTTCTTGCTTGCGCCGGCGGGCTGGCGGCGGCCGATTCGTCTGCCGCGGAGTTCTTTGTTGCCACCGACGGCGACGACCGGTGGTCCGGGCGGCTGGCCGCTGCCAATGTACAGCGGACCGACGGCCCGTTGGCGTCGCTTGCCGGTGCGCGGGACGCCGTTCGACGGGCGCGGGCCGCGGGAGAGCTTTCCGGGGGCGTGACCGTTCGGGTGCGCGGGGGACGCTACGTGCTCGAGGGGCCCCTGGTGCTGGAGCCGGTCGACTCGGGCACGGCGAAGGAGCCCGTCGTGTTCGAGGCGTTCGCCGACGAGCGACCCGTCTTCAGCGGTGGGCGAGTCGTCGCCGGGTTTCGTCGCAACGGGCCGTTGTGGGAGACCGTTGTGGCGGAGGTCAAGGCGGGCGATTGGTACTTCCGGCAGTTGTTCGTCGACGGCAAGCGGCGGCAACGGGCACGCTCGCCCAACGAGGGTTACCACCGCATCGGCGGGTTGCTGCCCGGGCCGAAGGATGCCCATGGCAAGGCGATTGCACGCGATAAGTTTGTCTTCGCGCCGGGAGACGTCGAGCCCTGGGCACGGTTGGGCGACGTCAATCTGGTGCTGATGCATTCGTGGGAGACGTCGATCCATCCGTTGAAGTCGGTCGATGCGGCATCGAACATCGTCGAGTTTGCCGCACCATTGAAGGAGTGGTGGTGCATCGGCTATTGGGAGCAGGCGCAACGATACTACGTCGAGAATGCCCGGGAGTTGCTCGACCGGCCCGGCGAGTGGTATCTCGATCGCCGGACGGGCACGTTGAGCTACTGGCCCATGCCGGGCGAGCGACTCGAAGCGGCGGAAGTGGTCGCACCGCGGCTGACCGAGCTGGTGCGTTTTGCCGGCAACGCGGATGAGGGCCGGTTCGTCGAGCACGTCACGTTGCGCGGCCTGGCGTTTCATCACGCCGACTGGGAACTCTCGCCCGAGGGCAACAGCAGCACGCAGGCCGCGGTCGAGGTGCCCGCCGCGATCGTGGCCGACGGCACGCGCCATTGTACGGTCGAGAGTTGCGAAGTGGCGCACATCGGCACCTATGCGATCTGGCTGCGCCGCGGCTGCAAGGACTCCCGTATCCGGCGCAACAGGCTGTTCGATCTGGGCGCCGGCGGCGTGCGGATCGGCGAGACGGTGATGGCCAAGACCGACGTGGCCGAATCGAGCCGCAATCTGGTCGACAACAACCACATCTTCGACGGCGGTCGCGTCTATCCCGCGGGCATCGGCATCTGGGTGGCGCAGAGCAGCCACAACCGGATCTCGCACAACGACGTCCACGATCTGCTCTACTCCGGCATCAGCATCGGCTGGAACTGGAACGACGCCGAGAACCGCATGCACCATAACGTGATCGAATGGAACCACGTCCACCACCTCGTCCACGGCGTGCTCAGCGACGCGGGGTTGATCTACTGTCTGGGCGTCTCGCCCGGCAGCGTGATCCGCAACAACGTCTTCCACGACATCTGGCCCTACAAGCAGCCGCCGTTTGGTTGGGGCATTTACCTCGACGCCACCTGCGGCAGCTATCTGGTCGAGAACAATCTGGTCTACAACACCCGTAGCGGCGGGCTGATGTTCAACAACGGCGGCCACGAGCACGTGATTCAAAACAACATCTTCGCCCACTCGGCCGATTACTCCTTATGGCCGTACAACGAGCGGCGGCCCAGCACGCTGCGGCGAAACATCGTCTATCTCACCCAAGGCCAACTCTTCATCCCTCATGGAGAGCGCTCGCTGGCCGACCGACTGGCCGCCAAGGAGCCGCTCGGGCTTTGGGACGAAAACGTCTATTGGCACACGGGCGGGGCAGATCGGCTGCGTTTCTACCGTCGCAACTTTGCCGAGTGGCAAACGCTGGGGCTGGATCGCCGTTCACGGGTCGCCGATCCGCTGTTCGTCGACGCCAAGGCGCGGGATTTCCGCCTCCAGGGCGATTCACCCGCCTTGAAACTGGGGTTCCAACCGATCGACGTCGGCCGCGTGGGGCTGTACGGCGACGCGGCGTGGGTCGAGCAGGTTAGCCATGCCAAGTGCCCCGTGGTGCCTCTGCCGCCTCCACCTCAGCCGCCGAAACCTCTGGAAGTCGACGACGACTTCGAGAAGACGCCCGCCGGCTCGCATCCGGCCGGCGCTACGGTGAGCGGGGAAGAACAAGGGGCCTCGATCGCGGTTAGCGAGGATCGCGCTGCCTCGGGAAAACGTAGTCTGAAAGTGACCGACTCGAAGACGCTTCAGCCGACCTGGCAACCTCACTTCTTCTACGAACCACACATCCGAGAAGGCACGGTTCGACAGAGCTTCGACGTTTGGCTCGGCGCCGGCGTGCAGTTCTTCACGGAGTGGCGCGACACGACCGCCCATCCTCGCAACGTTGGCCCAAGCGTGCGTTTCGACGGCAGCGGCACGATAAGCGTCGCTGGCAAGACCATCGCGAAGATTCCTATCGAACGATGGGTTCACGTCGACGTCGAGGCGCAACTCGGCAAGGACGCACCTCACACCTTCACGCTCACGCTGACGCCCCCCGGTGAGACGCCGAAAGTGATCGAGAATCTCGCCTTCGGCGGCAGTGAGTTCGCCGAGTTGCATTGGCTCGGCTTCAGCAGCACGGCAGCGACCGACGTGGCGTTCTTCCTTGATAACCTCAAGATTCAACGGCGTGCGGCGGAGTGAATCACAGTGGCACCGGCGTCTCGCCGGTGCTGCTACTCTTTCACTGCTCGGGCCGCGGACACCAACGCCCCGAACACTGCCCGGCAGTGGGGCTGGGCCATTCTTTCCGGATGCCATTGCAGCAGCAAACCCCAACGCTCGCCGGGCATCTCCAGGGCCTCGACGACCCCGTCGTCGCTGCGTGCAACCACCCGTAGCCCTTTACCGACTCGCTTGATCGACTGGTGGTGGCAAGAAAGGACTTCGGTGCGCTCGACGGCAAGGATGCGATGCAGGCGGCTGTCCCGCTCGATGGTGACCTCGTGTCGGGCGGTGCCGCCGGCAGCGGGGGGCGCTGTGCCGTCTTTGCGGTGTACCACCTTGTCGCCAACCTGCGAGGGGATATCCTGAACGAGCGACCCGCCCGATACGACGTTGGTCATCTGGGCGCCAAGGCAGATACCCAACAGCGGCTTGTCGCTGTCGAGCCAATGCCGGATGAGGCGTCGTTCCCACTCCCAGCGGTCGCGCGGCATCACCTTGACCGTCGGATGCGGTTCTTCCCCATAAGCTTCCGGCGGAATGTCTCCGCCGCCGATGACGACCAAACCGTCCAGCCGCCGCAGGTATTCCGCCTGGGTGCTCTCGTCCTTCATCACCGGGATGATGACCGGCACGCCGCCGCTGCGCCGCACCGCCCGAGCGTACGTCGACGTACTCACCACGGCCCCGTCCTTGACCGTGCTGGTGATGCCGATCCACGGACGAACCGGCTCGCTCGGCGGATCTGCGGCAAGCGACCTTGCACCGCACAGCATGGCGACGCCGGTCAGCATGACGACGCCGACCGACCTGCGCGAAATGGAGTTCTTCATGCGCTTCATCTCACTCCTTCTCATTGACGTGGTACACCCGCTCGATGATCTCGTAGATGGCCGGGTCGTACTCGCGCAGCTCTGCCCTGACGAACGGGTAGAAGTCGTTGACGCCGAAATAGGCTTCGCAGGTCTCGGCGAAGTATTCTTCCATGCGGGTTGCGGCGTAGGCTTTGACGTGCGTGTCGCGTCCGCGCTTGCTGTGGAGTACCTTCTGGTAGAGGCCCTTCTTCAACGCCGCGTTGTACGCCTCGACGACGGCCTGATTGTCTTCCTTGCCAACTTCGCGGTCGTGGTAGCCGTGGATCAATTCGTGCAGCAGCACCCAGGGCCCGGTCGGGCGCGTGCTTTCGAGAATACCGATATCGGTGATCTGAACGCAGTGTGCCATGTCCGGGTTGCGGCCGTTGTCGATCAGCCACTTCCTTGCCCAGTGGTACTCGGCCGTTCGTCTGCCCGGGGTCACCCACACGGGGATCTTCCGCAGCTTCTCGACCGCCTTCTCGGGCACCAGGGTTTCGACGTGGCCGAGTTGAATCTCTGCGTTGTGCAGCGCGCCACGCAACACGCCGGGATCGCCGTGGAGATAGTCCTTGTGAATGTGAAACGCCCAACCCTTGACGTCGACGACTTCGTAATCCTTATCGCTCGACGGCGTGGTTGTGAACCCAACCTCGGGCCCGGCCGAATCTGACGGTGCCGGCGCGTGCTTTTCGCCGAGTCGTTGCCAGTAGTCTTTCCAGTACGTGTCGTAGTAGTCGTTGGCCGCCGCCTTGATGTGGTCGGGGTCCACAACCTCGGGCGCGGTGGCCGGGTCGAATCCCTTGAGATGTTCCTTGCCGCCCCGTTGCCTCGGTGATACGAAACGCCACGGCGAATCTCCCAACACGTCTTTGCAGAGCGCGGCCAGGCCCGGGTCGTAGGCTTCGAGTTGCTCGCGGGTGTGGATGTGGTTGTGGTCGTGGTCCATCGTGCGATTCGTGTCGTACCAGTTCTGCACGCCTTCGGCCCAGTATTCCGACCGATTCTTTCCGGCGTAACACTCCTTCTCGCCGCCGAAGACGATCAGCACTTTGTCTTCCTTGGTAACCTTGAACTTCGAGTTGGCCGGTTTCCCGTTGACCAGCACGTTGCCGCCGTCGAGGTATTTCCGAATCAGCTCGGGCGGCTGATCGGGAAACGATGCAACCAGCGCGTCGAGCAGGCCGACCGGTTCTTCGCTCTTCACCCGGCGGAAACGCTGGGCAGCGAGCCCGTCGTTCCATAGCCCTTTCTCCTTTGCCTGCCGATAGGTCTCGGTCAGGCGGTTCTGCAACTTCTCGTCGAAACCGGCCCCATGGATGACGTGGGCGAACTCGTGGATGAGAATGCTCTCGATCTGCATGCCGCCCTCGTATTCGAGCACGTCCTCCTCGGCAAACACGACCGTCGGCCGGCCCTTGGGCCAACTCAGGAATCCGCGACGGCGCCAGTTGTAGAAGTCGAGCTCCTTGCCCGTCTTGTCGGTCGTGAACTGCGGTATCTCGGAAGTCAGCTCGCTATGGCCGATTAGAATGCACAACACCTTGCGATCGCGGACGCGTTGGGCTACCTGCGGGTCGATACGCTTCATGATCGCGTCGAACTGGTACGCCGCTTCTCGGTGCGTGTGGTCGGATACGCGATCCGACGTAGCGATCAGGATGCCCTGCACCATCGTGCATTTCTTGTAGAACGACGCATCCAGTTCGTACTCCTTGGCCTGCGCGTCGGTTGGCGGCTTGATTTCACCGGCCGCGATGGCCGACGAACTGGGGGCTGTCGCAACGATTGCCGCGAGGATAAACGACCGAACAACGGATTTGCTGGCAAGACACGGGCTTCGCATTCGATTCTCTCCGGGTTGCATGGCGTGTGGATCAAGTTCGTGCAGAAGACGCGGTACGTCCATATCGATTGTAGAAGACCTCGATGTGCTTGAAAACGTCCCAAGGCAATACCGGCCAGAGCCATCGGCAACCAAATGTGAACCCGAGATCGGCACCCGGCGGCAAAAAAACCGCCATAAAACCCCCTCTGTGAGGCGGCTTGCTTCTGCATCCCCAGAGTGGAGTGTCGTCTTGTCGAAAGGCGTAACCCCTTGTCTGAAAGGAACTTCCGAACATACCCCCCGATGGAGAGTAGTTAAGTTTGGGGACTATGATTTTTTTGTGAACGTGATATACTGGTATCCATGGCACCCCGCATCGGGTGGGACTGTACACGCAAACTCCCAGGTGAGGCAGCTTTCTTTCGCGAAGAAGTCTTTGTTCTGACTTCGTTGAATTGGCTGTCATTGTTTTTTCACCTAGGAGGAGTTTCTTATGTGTGTGAAACTAGTTAAGTGTTTTCTTGTGCTTTGCGTCGTGCTATGCCTTGTGGGCAATGCCGGCGCGGTAGTGATCACCGGTGTGGATCGAACCGGCGGTATTACCGGTGACCGGCCGCCGGTCAACGCGTACGACGGCGAGACCGATCCGCTGGCGATGGAGGTCGGGGGATTGATCGACGGTAACATGCCCTTCTCGGATCGCACCTACCCTTTCATCAACACGCCGACGTGGCTTGCAGGCACGGAGTACGTGCGGACGTTCAACAGCGACAAGGATGGGGGGGGGAGCGGCGTCAACTACGCGGTCACGCTCTCCGAAGCCGCGACCATCTTCGTGACGGCGGATGACCGCTTAGGAGGCAGCATCCAGGACCGCATTGATGCCGTCGCCGGCTTTGCGGCCGCGGGGACGTTTACCGACACGGGCTACGACCTGTTCATCCACGAGTCGGACACCATGGACAGGCCGATGAGCATGTTCGCCGCCCCATTGGCAGTCGGCACGTACGACTTCGGCCCGAGCGAGGGCAATAACTTCTACCAAATCGGTGTGATGCTGGACGCGCCGCCACCGCCGGTGGAGCCGCAGCAGACGCTCGCGTTCACCTACTCCACCGTGACGGGGACCGGGACGATCTCGGGGACCCTCGACGCGAGGGACGCCGACGGCCCCGCTGAACTCTACTTCGAGGCACCGATGCCCGCGCCGGATATTGTGGACCCGAATCCCGGCATGACTCCCGCCGGTGCCGTCGGCACGATCACCGAGCCGTCGGGCGACGATAACGTGGACGGAAAAACGGTCGGCATCGACTGGACCGGAAAGGGACCGGTAACGCTGACCGCCACGCACGAAGGCAAAGAGTATAGCGTCGAAGTCGACTTGCTCTTCGGCCCCAGTGGCGACAGTTGGAGCAGTGACGACGACCCCCTTTCGTCGTATGACCCGTTCGGAGAGAACTTCGATTACGAGTGGCTGGTCAAGATCAGCGACGACGCCCTGGCGGAACACGGTGGCGATGCCGTATCCCCGGGGGACGGTGACAATCCGCGGATGGCCATCTACTACGGGGTTGGTACAGAAGATCCCAACGGACTGGCCCATCGCCTGACGCAGAACGAAGAGCAGTTCAACGTCGGCCCCGACGCGTATGAGAATACGGACAATACAAAGGGTGATGGCGGGCGGTGGAGCAAGTATGCCGCCTACCAGTCTTTGGGTCTCTACTACGGTTGGCGGGACAAAGATCCCATCGGCGGCGGATCTTTCCAGGTCGACTCGATCGAGTTCTCCGGGAATTTGCTCGTGGATTCGAGCGCTATTGTTCCCGAACCCTCCACGTTCGTGCTCGCCGCGATGGCGCTGCTGGGACTGGGCTTCTACCGGCGGAGGAAACGCTCGTAGCAGTGCGATGGGTTTCAAGGAGTCACGAGCCCTGCCGGTGCCTCGCGCCGGCAGGGCTTTTTTTGCCCGTAACGACGCACGACGCCTCGGGATAATCGCGACCGAAAGGTTGTGTCGCCCGCGCGTTTCCGTTACAATGAAGGTGCAGACTCGCAGGGTCCGCAAGCACCTCGATCACACCCGACGCGAGTCTCAGTTCGTAGCGGCGGAATATTCTATCGACGGAGGTAAGCCAGGTGAGCAAGCGAAGCAAAGCATCTGTGAGAACACGTCTCGGCACGTCTCGACACCGACGGGCAGATACCCGACCGAAAACACGACCCGCCCGGCTGACGTTCGAGCCGCTCGAAGGCCGCGTGATGCTCGACGCCTCGTTGGTGATCAGCGAGTTCATGGCGATCAACGACGACACGCTGGAAACCCGCATCCGCACCAGCGTCGCCCATCCTTGGGAAGACCCGATCGCACCCGACTGGATCGAAATCCACAACCCGGGCGCCGCCGAGGCCGACCTGGCCGGCTGGAAGCTCCGCGGCGACGCCGAAACCTGGACATTCCCCGCCAACACTCCGATCGCATCCGGCGGGTACCTGCTGGTGATGGCCTCGAACGAGAACATCACCGACCCGGCACTCGATATCAACGGCTACCTGCACACCAACTTCAAGCTCAGCGGCGACGGCGAGTATCTCGCCCTGTTGCGGCCCGACGACAGCGTGGCCCATGCTTTTGCGCCGGCGTATCCCGAGCAGGTCGAGGACGTCTCCTACGGCACCGGCGGCACCACGCTGGTGGGCGACCTGCTGGTCTCCGACACTGCTCCCGTAGAAGTGCTGATCCCCACCGACAACACGCTCGGCACCACCTGGACCGGCGGCAACGAACCGTTCAACGAACCGGGCTGGATCGAAGGCTTCGCAGGCGTCGGCTACGATACGGCCAACGGCGGCGCGGCGCTGGACGTGAAGATCAACTTCCAGCCGTCCGGTTCGAGCGTGCCGGCCGGATACCTGCCCGACAGCGGCGCGATCTTCGCCAATCGCGGCAACGGGTTCTCCTACGGCTGGAACGCAACAACCGATGAGACACGAGATCGCAACGCCAATGGGGATCAGCGCTACGACACGCTCAACCATCTGGAAAAGGCGGCCCCTCGCACCTGGGAAATCGAAGTGCCCAACGGCACCTACGACGTGCTATTGGTCTGCGGCGATCCCTCAAACATCGATCAAATCAACACGATGGACGTCGAGGGTACGATCCTGACCGACCCCGACGGCGGCGACAACTTCGACGAGTACAGCCCCTCGGTGACCGTCTCCGACGGGCGGCTGACCGTAAAGCCTGCGTCCGGCTCGAGCAACTCCAAGATCTGCTTCATCGATATTACATCCGTGGGCGAACCGAGCTACGACCTCTTCATCGGGACGGACGTCCAAGCGGCGATGTACCAGCAGACGACCTCCGCTTACATCCGCCAATCGTTCCCGGTCGTCGATCCTGCCAGCTACGACTCGCTCTCGCTGAACGTGCGTTACGACGACGGGTTCGTGGCCTACCTCAACGGCGTGAAGATCGCCGAGGACAACGCGCCGGCCTCGCCGGCTTACAACTCGGTTGCCACCGCGAAACATGACGACGCCCTGGCGGTCATCCCCCGCCAGTTCGACGCCACGCCGTACCTGCAACATTTGCAGACCGGCGAAAACGTCCTGGCAATCCACGGCCTGAACCACACTGCCGACTCGACCGATTTCCTCATGCAGGCCCGGCTGTTGGGCAATCAGACGACCACCTTCGGCGAACAATACTACGCCGCCCCGACGCCGGAGGCGGCAAACAGCGAGGGCGCGCTGGGACTGGTCGCCGACACCCGGTTCAGCGTCGACCGCGGGTTCAAAGACGCGGCGTTCGACGTCGTGCTCACCACCACAACCCCCGACGCCGAAATCCGCTACACCACCGACGGCAGTTGGCCCAGCGAGACCGTCGGAACGGTCTACTCCGGCTCGATCACGATCAGCAGCACCACCGCGCTGCGGGCGATCGCCTGGAAACCCGGCTATCTCTCCACCAACGTCGACACGCAGACCTACCTGTTCCTCGACGACGTGATCCGCAAGACCGGTGCCGGGCTGCCGACAGTTTGGGGGACTACATCGAGCCCGGACTACGCGATGGACCAGGAAGTGGTCAACGACAACATTGCCACCATCTACGACGACCTGAAGGCGATCCCCACCGTCTCGCTGGTAACCGATATCGACAACTGGTTCGCCCCCCACCCCGTCGGGATCTATCCGGTCAGCAAGAGCATGCCCACGGCGGTTTCGATGGAGTTCTTCACGGCCGACGGGAGCGAAGAGTTTCAGATCGACGGCTCCGCACAGATCCAAGGCGGCGGACCTTACGGCACCAGTGCCGACCGCTGGAAGAGCTACAAGCTCTCCTTGCGACTGAAATTCACGGAGGAGTTCGGCGATCCCAAGCTTCGCTTTCCGATCTTCGGGGAAGATGCCGCCGACTGGTTCGATACGTTGATCCTCGACGCGCAGCTCAACCATACCTGGCTCCATCCCAGCGACGACCAGCGGACCACCGCCCGGTATATCCAGGACCAGGTGATGGGCGACATGCAGAACGCCTTGGGGTGATGGGGGCCGCACGGACGCTTCGTCCATCTCTACCTCAACGGAATCTACTGGGGAATGTACACGCTGCACGAACGTCCCGACGAACACTTCGCCGCCGCCTACTTCGGCGGCGTCGAAGAGGACTACAACGTACTGAAGCACACAGCCACCGAGGCCATCAATCCGAATCCGGATGACGATCCCGCGGGGGCCGCGGCGACCCGCGCCAGCTTCGCCGACATGCTCAGCCGCGTCAGAGCCAACATGAGCAGCTACGCCAACTACCAGCGCGTCCTGGAGGTGCTCGATATCGACGCCTTCATCGACTACATGATCGTCAACTTCTACGGCGGCAACAGCGATTGGTCGCACAAGAACTGGTATGCCAGCGAGAACCGAGAGGATCCCGACGGCCGCTGGCGCTTCCATAGCTGGGACGCGGAGCACGCCCTGGACTTCACGAGCCCTAGCGGTTCAAACGTTACCGGGAATAATCAAGGCAGCAGCCCGACGGAGATTCACCAGCGGCTGAGGAACAACCCCGAGTACCGCCTGCTCTTCGCCGACCACATCCACAAGCACTTCCACAACGACGGCGCGCTCACGCCCGCAAACGCCGCGGCCCTCTATCAGGCCCGCATGACGGAGATCGACCGCGCCATCGTTGGCGAGTCGGCCCGCTGGGGAGACAACCGCCGCAGCGGAAACGCCTATACACGCGCCAATTGGCTCGCTACGCAGAACGTTATGCTGAGCAGCTTCTTCCCCGGCCGCACCGCTTGGCTGGAGGGGACCCTCCTCTCCCAGGGTCTCTACACCTCCATCGCCCCGCCCGACTTCCGAATCAACGGCTTCGCACAGTTCGGCGGCGAGGTCAATGCGGGCGACTCGTTGACGATCCAGAGACCCGGTGGCTCCGGCACCATCTACTATACGCTCGATGGGAGCGATCCGCGATTGCCCGGCGGTGCTGTCAATACGGCCTCGGCCAGTGCCTACGGCGGGGCGATTACGCTGGATTATAGTGTGCCCGTGCTGGCTCGCGTGCGTGTCGGCAGCGAATGGAGTGCGCTGAGCGAAACGATCTATCACACGTCCGTGCCGCCGACGCTTGCGATTACGGAAATCAACTACAACCCGCACGAACCGCTGCCCGACGAAGTGACTGCCGGGTTCGAGAACGGTGATCTGTTCGAGTTCGTCGAGTTGCAAAACGTCGGCACGTCGGATGTCAGCCTCGAGACGGTCCACTTTGCCAACGGTATCGACTTCAACTTCACCGGCAGCGACGTCACCTCGCTGGCCCCGGGTGAGTACGTCGTCGTGGCTAAGGATCAGGCGGCGTTCGAGCAGCGCTATGGCAC
>JABMRB010000299.1 GCA_013202865.1 Candidatus Nealsoniibacteriota bacterium
GGGGGGTAGGGTAGTTCCGTAAAGCCGTCGGACCGGATATTCTTCGGATGCTTCAGCAATCGAACGTTTACCGACATGGCGAAATGGACGCAGATCCACCGCGACGCACCCCACTCGAATTTCACACCCATTACACGGAAGCCCCTCCACGGAAGGGTGTCTCCGTCGAATTCCCAAGAAATCCTCCAAGTTATCGGGGGGGGCTCTCAGTGTTTGACAGAAAAATCTGATCGGGCATAATAGCGGTTGTCGTGGTCGCTTAATCTACGACATCCGTTTCCGTTTCTCTGCCCAATCCATTGAGGCAGCATCGCACCGAGGCGAACAGACGGTCATCTAAACCGGTGACGCGTGTTCGTAGCTAGGTGCATTCTTGCGGCGATCCGCCCGGCGGCGGATGGGGTCACGACCTCTGAAGCCGAACCGGTGGCGATCTCTGCCTTCCAATTCGATTCGTAACCGGGGGGGATTGTGTGTTCCTCGCACGATTTCCGCTGAACCACATTCAACAGGAGAGACTCATGACGACAAGAAAAACCGTTTTGACCCTCGCCGCCGTGGCGATGGTCGCCCTCGCACTGGCCCCGGCGGCACAGGCGGGTCTCGTGGGCCAACTCGGTATTCTGGATGAGGCGTGGTTTGCGGCGAACCCCATCAATCCTGACACGGCAGCACCATGGCAGGACGGTGAAACTTACCACTTGGCTTTTGTTACGTTTGGCACACATGATGGCATCTCCACCGACATCGGCGTCTACAATGCCTTCGTGCAGGGCGCCGCCGACGCCGCCGGGATCGGAGCGACGGAGAGCGTGACGTGGTACGCGATCGCGTCCACCGCAACGGTCGATGCGAAGGATAATGCCGTCGTATCCGCACCCGTGTATAATATGTCAACGAATATGCTACCTGAACTAGTAGCAACAAATGCCAGCGACATGTGGGATGGCGACATCGCCGGTCCCATCCTATATACCGAGAATCGCGAGATCCCGGATTACGGCACTTATCCCCCGGCGCAGTACGCTTGGACTGGATCAGATCCATCGGGCGAAGCCGATCGCCCGCTGGGCGTTGCCAAGCCAATGGTCGGACAATCGAATAAGGCGGATGGCGAGTGGATCGCCAACTACTGGGCGGCATGCCTGCAACGGGAGGGATTTAGACTTTACGGCCTTTCCGAAGCCTTGACCGTCGTCAGCTCCGACCCCGGCTCGCTCTCCTGGCAGGCAGCCACCTCCGGGAACTGGTTGGACCCCATGTGGACCACGACGCCCGGCACCCCTGAAAACCTTCTGCCCACTGCCGGCACCGCGATGACCATCAATCAGCCCGACACCGTGGTCACCGTGAACTCCGCCGTCGCGGCCGCCCTCTCGGTTGACGTTGGTGCAACCACCAACTCCCAACTCATCGTCGGCGATCCGAACACGCTGGAAGTGATCGGTGCCGTCGACGTCGCCGCGAACGCCACACTGACCGTCAACGGCACACTGACTGCGGCCAGCGCAAACGTTGCCGGTACATTGGCTGGCACCGGTACGCTCAACGTCAACCCGATCACGGTCACCGGCATCGTCGCCCCCGGCGGCGGCGGCATCGGCACCTTGACGCTCGGCAGCGGCAAAATGGAGTTGAACCCTGCCGCGACCTTCAACGCTCAGGTGAGCCTCGCCGTAGTCGAACCGATTGAGGCCGACATGAGCACGACGCTCGCGGCCGACCAACTCGTCCTGCCCGGCGAACATGTGGCTCTACAGATCGGCGGAACCCTCGCGATCAGCAGCCTTGACGATCGTGTGGACAACGGCTATTGGGCCTCCTCGCCCGTGATTATCGACAATCCCGATAACGGAGTGGTCACCGGCAAGACGTTCAACGCCGTCACACCGACACCGCCGGCATCCGGCGAACCGGCCCTGCACCTCGGCCAAGGACTCTTTCTGCAAGCCGGCGAGGGCGTCATCTACGTTGGGGACTACAACGTCACCAACGCCGTCGAACTCGACGTACTAGTCGCCCTGGGCGGCGACGCCAACGGCGACGGAAAAGTCTGGCTGGAGGACTGGGCCGCCTTGCGGACGAACTTCGGCAACTCGGGCACCGGCAAGACCTGGACCGAAGGTA
>JABMRB010000300.1 GCA_013202865.1 Candidatus Nealsoniibacteriota bacterium
CAAGAGCACAACGACCACGCACACCACCGCCACCGCAATCAGCACCGTCCAGTTCTTGTGCTCGTTAAATGCAAACCAGCGGTACGGCTCGGACAGGAATAGAAGGCCCAAGATGGGCAGCAGCGCGAGCAGCAACCGGTCCGGTGTTAGGCGGTACCAGCGGGGTTTGGGGCTTTGCCCGTTGGGTTGGCTGGCGGTGGGGTTGGTGTCGGATGGCATGGCTTGGCTCGACTCTTGCTTGTTACGGAGTTCCACCTCGTGCCCAAGCTCCGGCTCGGGCACGCACGTCCTGGAAGCTCTGTTTCATTGGGCGGCGTCGGTCGTGACGTCACGAAGCGGAGTTTCGAGGATGGCCGGTTCCCAAGCTGGAGCTTCGGAACCAGTGGATAACGCTCGTTTAGGGACTCTTTGGGTTCTTTGTCGGCATTCGGGCGCCGACCTTCTCTCGCCAGTCGACCAGCAGCTTATGCATCTCGACCGTTTTCTCGGGCATCTTGTCGGCGAGATTGTTTTGTTCGCCGATATCGTCGGCCAGGTTGTAGAGTTCGAGATGGCCGTCCTCGAAGAGTTCCATTAGCTTGTAGTCGCCGACGCGCACCGCACCGGCCGGGACGCCGTGCTGGGGGCTGTAGTGGGGATAGTGCCAGAAGATCGCGTCGCGATTGAGGCGGCCCGTCTGTCGCAATAGCGGCATGAGACTCTCGCCGTCGAGTTGCTGCTGCGGGTCGACCTTCACGCCGGCCATTTCGAGGATCGTTGGATAGAAGTCGACGCTCACCACCGGCACGCCGCAGACGCTGCCCGGGCGGACGACGCCGGGCCAGCGGACGATCATCGGCTCGCGGATGCCGCCTTCGTAGACGTGTCCCTTGCCCTCGCGCAGCGGTGCGTTGGAGGTTACGCCCGAGAGCCCGCCGTTGTCCGACATGAAGATGACCACGGTCCGCTCGGCGATCTTCAACTCGTCGAGCACGCCGAGCACGCGGCCGACGCTTTCGTCGGCGCTTTGCATCATGGCGGCGTAGGCGGCGTTCTTCTTGGCCGCCGCGTCGGCGAACTTCTTGCGATACTTCTCGGTCAACTCCTTCTTGCCCTGGATCGGCGTATGGACCGAGTGGTGCGAGAGATAGAGGAAGAACGGGCGGTCGCGGTTGGTGCGGATGAACTCGCACGCCTCGATGCTCAGCCGGTCGGTCAGATACTCACCCGGCTTGGCCCCGGGCAGATTCATCTTGTTGGGCAGATAGTATCCGCCGGCGGGCGAACCGGCCGCGGTGCCCGCCACGTTGACGTCGAACCCCTGATCTTCCGGCAGGAACCCCGGGCCGCCGAGGTGCCACTTGCCAACGCTGCCGGTCGTGTACCCGGCCGTCTTGAGCGACTCGGCCAGGGTGATCTCCGCCAGCGGCAACTGCCGGATGAACTCCGGCCCGATCAGTTTCCGCCCGGTCGGGTGCATGCCGGGCAGCCAGTCGGTCAGGTTCAGCGTGGCCGGATACTTACCGGAGTGGATGCTCGCACGCGTAGGCGAACAGACCGGGCAGGCGGCGTAAGCGTCGGTGAACCGCATCCCTTGTTTGGCCAAGGCGTCGACGTTCGGCGTTTCGTAGAACCGGTTGCCGTAGCAGACCGGGTCGGCCCAACTCATGTCGTCGACGAGGACGAAGACAATGTTCGGTGGTTGTGCGGCGGCAGCGGGTCGATCGAGGAGCAGGGTTGCGAGGATTGCGATCAGCAGCCAGATCAGGTTTCTACAATCGATCTTAGGCATCGGCGTCACTCCGGTAGGTGTTTGTCGTGGCACAGGCGTCTCGCCTGTGGGTGGCAGCAGCCCGTGGTACAATGCAGGCGAAAATCGCAGGCGAGCCGCCTGCACCACGAGAAACCCAGCTTACCAGATCCCGCGTCGGTGGAGAAGCAATTGACGTCGTTGGGCGAGATTCCCGATCTCAGTCGATGCCTGCGCGACCTGATCGCCCAGGTGCCGGCCGGGCGGGTGACGACCTACGGGCGGCTGGCCGAGGCGCTGGGTAATCGGATCGCCGCCCGGTGGGTCGGGCATTTTGCGATGAACCACGCACACACGCCCACGTGTCCCTGCCACCGGATCGTGCGTGCCGACGGGCGGCTCGGGCTGTTCATCGCCGGCGACGAGAGGGCCAAGGCGCGGCGGTTGGCCCGCGAGGGGGTGATCGCGGAGCAAGGGGCCGTGGACCTGACGCGATACGGCTTCGACGACTTCGTCGGTAACCGGCCGCTTCAGAGACTCGAACGAATTCAGCAGGATCTGGTGGCGAAGGTATCCATCCGCCCGCGGCGACGGATGCCTAAGTTGGCCGGCGGTGTCGACGTCTCGTATCCGAACCCTGACGAAGGCGTCGCCGCTTATGCCCTAGTGGAGACGGCGACCGGCCGGCTGGTCTGGTCGACCACGGTCCGCCGCCGCGTCGTGTTTCCGTACATCACGACGTACCTGGCATTTCGCGAGTTGCCCGTGCTGTTGGATTTGATCGAGGCCGTCCGCGTCGCCGACCGGCTCGCCCCGGTGGTGTTGGTCGACGGCAGCGGCATCCTCCACCAGCGGCACGCCGGCGTGGCGAGCCATCTGGGTGTCGTGGCAGGCATCGCGACCGTCGGCGTGACGAAGAAGCTGCTCTGTGGGCAGGTGGACATCGACGGCATGGCGTCGGGCGAGTCGCGGCCGGTGGTACACGAAGACCGGCTGATCGGCACGGCGATCCGCCCGACCGCCGGGAGCCGTCGGCCGATCTTCATCTCGCCGGGGCATCGCGTCGACGTGGCGTTTTCCGAGCGGCTGGTCCAAAGCCTATTGCACGGCCGGCGGTTGCCCGAGCCGATCTATTGGGCCGATCGGTTGAGCAGGGCCGTTTAACGGTCGGCAGTATTCTCATACCGCAACGCGGTTCCACATCGTAGCCCAGGGTAAGCGCAGCGGCGCAGCCGCGCAGCGCCACCCTGGGTCCGGTGAGACCGCCAAACCCAACCCTTACAGGCGGCGGGCAAGTTATTGATACGCCGATCCTTAGTGGGATATCTGGCAGTTCGGCAACGCCTTCTGGAGATCCTGGACTCCGGCGTCGGTGACCTGCGTGTTCTGCAGCCCCAGCATCTCCAGACTCTTCAGCGCTTGCAAGTGCATCAAGCCGGCGTTGGTGACCTGCGTGAAATCCAATGCTAACCATTTGAGGTCGGTCATTGCTTTCAAGTGCGCCAGCCCGGCGTCAGTGACCTTGGTGTTCCCCAAAAAAAGCGTCCGGAGGCTCGCCAGTCCTTGCAGATGTACGAGCCCTGTGTCGGTAACCCGAGTGCGAGTCAGGCCCAGACTTTCGAGACTCTTCAGTCCTTTCAAGTGCATCAATCCGGCGTCGGTGACCTCGGTGTAATCCAAGTTCAAGAATTCGAGGCTCGCCAGCCCCTTCAGATGCACTAGCCCGCCGTCGGTGACTTGCGGGGTCTTGTCGAAATACGACCAAAAGAAGCGCATCAGCCTGGTCAGGCGCATCAGCAGGGTATCTGCGGCCTGGTTCCCCCTTATGTCCAGTCTGCGGAGGCCTGTCATCCCCTTCAGATGCATCAGCCCGGCATCACCGATCTGCGTGCCGCCCAACCACAGCGATTGGAGGCTCGTCAGCCCTTTCAGATGCACCAGACCGGCGTCGGTGATGGACGTGTTGACCAACCACAGCTCTTCGAGACCCGTCAGCCCTTTCAAATTCGTCAGCCCGCCGTCAGTGATTTCCGTGGAACTCAACATCAGGAATCGGAGGTGAGTCAGTCCTTGCAGATGTACCAGCCCGGCGTCGCTGAGCCGTGTGTCGTCCAGCCGCAGCGATTTGAGGTTTGTCAATTCTTGCAGATGTACTAACCCGGCACCAGTGAGTGGGGCGTCGCTCAGGTTTAGGAATGCGAGACTCTTCAGTCCTCTTAGATGCACTAATCTAACATCGGTGGCTGCCGAACCCGACAAGTGCAGCGTTTTGAGGCCAGTCAACTCTTTCAGTTGCTTCAACTCGGCGTCGGTGGCTTCTGGGAAGCCATACTCATGGAGGGAAACGGATACTACACGCGACAGAAAGTCCACACCAACCAAATTCCGAAGCCAGGATGGGCCAGGGGGAGGAGCCCATCGCAACCAATTGTCATTGGCATCAGTTTCATAGTCGTAGGACACGTCGCCCGACACGTTCTCAATTGCCTCAACCGCCTCTCTCTGCCTTTCAGCCTGCTGCATCTTCACTGTAAACCAGCTACACGTGACGGCGACGACCGCGACGAACAGCAGAAGCGACCGGATGCTGAACTGGAACCGCAGCCGAGAAACCAGGCTGACGCCAAGCCAGATCAACAAGAGCACGACGGCCGCGCAAACCACAGCCACGGCAATCAGCACCGTCCAGTTCTTGTGCTCGTTGAACGGGAACCAGCGGTATCGTTCGGATAGAAAGAGAAGACCCAAGATAGGCAGCAAGGCAAGCAGCAACCGATCCGGCGTCAGGTGATACCAAGGGCGTTTGGGGATTTGCCCGTCGGGTTGGCTCGCGGTGGGCTCGGCGACCGTCTGCATGAATCACCTCGACTTACGGCTGTTGACCAGTTCCAATCCGAAGTTGCGTGGCACACGCCCGGGCCAACCTTGCAAGGGCTGCACCACCCACAGGCTCGTGTAGAACCCTTACAGGGTTCGCGTCACCGGTTGGCCCGTTTTCCTGGGGTGCGCTCCGCGACCCCAGGCTTTGATGTTCAACGCCTACGGCGTTACCCATGTCCTGACCGCTCCCTTGCACTCGATTGCTGACCTCTGACCCTTGATCATCCCTCTCCGCCGAGAGTTTGTGAATCAATCGATTGTGGGAAGTCGTTTGGCGGTTCCTCCGCGGGCTTCCGCCCTCGGCTAGCGGTTCTTGCAGTAAGCACACGAGCCCCCAGGACCAGGCCCCCA
>JABMRB010000301.1 GCA_013202865.1 Candidatus Nealsoniibacteriota bacterium
ATTTCGCGCATAACATGCCGCACATCCCGGTCGGGGCATCGGAGAAGTTCAAGGGCAAATCGAAATACGGTCCCTATGGCGATACGATTGAGGAGATCGATTGGTCCACCGGGCAGATTCTCGCCAGGCTGAAAGAGCTGGGCATCGATGACAACACGCTGGTCATCTTCACCTCCGACAACGGCCCGTGGGTCTCGTATGGCAACCACGCCGGCAGCACACCCTACCGCGAGGCAAAAGCGACCGGTTTCGACGGCGGTATCCGCTCGGCCTGCATCATCAAGTATCCCGGCCACATCAAGCCGGGCACCCGGTCGACCGACACGTTCTGTTCGGTCGACTTGCTGCCGACCTTCGCCAAATTGGCCGGCGCGGATCTGCCCGACAATCCGATCGACGGCCGCGACGTCTGGGGCATCATCACCGCCAAGGAAGGCGCGAAGAATCCACACGCGTACTACCCGTTCTCCACCGGCAGAACGTTCGAGGGCATCATCAGCGGTGACGGCCGCTGGAAGTTGCATCTGCCGCACAGCTATCGAACGTTGGTCACCCCCGGCAAAGACGGTAAACCGGGGCCCTATGCAAACAAGAACATCGAGCTGTCGCTGTTCGACCTCAAAGACGATCCGCAGGAGCAGAACAACGTGATCGACGACTACCCCGAGGTGGCCGCCCGGCTGAAAACATTCGCCCAGCAGCATAAGGAGGAATTCTACGGCGGAAAGTAGGGTGCGTAAAACGCACCACAGTATTTTGACGGGATGACAGGATGGACAGGATGAAAGAATCAAAATTATTACCCTGTAAACGCTTTCAGAAAAGGAACCCAACTCATGAAATCATCGCAAAACCACCACGATTCACGCCGCATCATGGCCGCCAGGAGCCTCGTCGCAATCGCAGCCGCGATCGTTACGTTCGGTGCAGCCCGCGCCGGCGAGGAGAAAGAGCCGGCGCTGACGTTGCCCAAGGCAACCATCGACGGCACGGGCGACGGCTGGCGGGCATTGGGAGAAGATGACTTCGTCAACGTCAACTGTGCGGCCGACACATGGACTTGGAAGGACGGCGGCGTCCACTGCACGGGCAAGCCGACCGGCGTGATGCGGACGGCGAAGCGGTACACCAATTTTGAACTCGTCTGCCAGTGGATGCACCTGCGTAGTGCAGGCAATAGCGGCGTCTTCGTCTGGGCGACCGACGAATCCATCGATCGGCTCGCCAAGGCCGGCAAGCCCGGGCTACCCAGCGGCATCGAGGTCCAGGTGCTCGATCTGGAATACGGCGGCAAGAACAAGGCCGATTGGTATACGTCCCATGGCGACGTGTTCCCCGTGGGCGTGAAGATGACGCCGTTCCCGCCGCTTTCGCCCAACGGGAGCCGCAGCTTCCCCTCGAAGAACCTCAGCAAGGGCGTCAACCAGTGGAACCACTACTACATCCGTGCGATTAACGGCGAGGTCCGCCTCTGGGTCAACGGCGAGGAAGTTTCCGGCGGCACGGGGTGCAGCCCCTCAACCGGATACTTGGCATTGGAGTCCGAGGGCTCGCCCATCGACTTCAAGAACCTGCGGATCCGCGAACTGCCGTAGGGTGCGTAAAACGCACCACAACATCCGGTACAGATGCGTTGCACGCACCCTACTCCCTCGGAGAACTACCATGCGAACGATCACACTGCCCATCTTGCTTCTGTTGCTCGTGTCCCCCGCCATGGCCGATCCAGGACCGATGGTGCTTTGGTACGATGAACCAGCCAAAGCGTGGACCGATGCGTTGGCCGTTGGCAACGGCCGGCTTGGGGCCATGGTTTTCGGCCGCACGGATGAAGAGCGGATCCAACTTAACGAAGACACGCTCTGGGCCGGCGGGCCGTACGATCCGAGCCACGGCGATGCGCTGATCGCATTGCCGGAGGTCCGCAAGCTGGTCTTCGAGGGCAAGTACGGCGAGGCGCAGGGCCGTGCCGGGAAGATGATGGCCCGACCGATCCGGCAGTTGCCGTATCAGACGGTCGGCGACTTGAAGCTGATATTCCCGAAAGGCAACGTGGCCGATTATCGGCGGCAGTTGGACATCGACGAAGCGATGGCGACGACCACCTACACCAGCGACGGCGTGAAGTACACCCGCGAGGTCTTCTCCAGCCCGGTCGACCAGGCGATCGTCGTGCGGCTTTCGGCCGACAAGCCCGGCATGGTCTCGTTCACCGCCGCGATGTCGACGCCCCAGAAAGCAACGATCGAGACCGAGAAACCCGATCGGATCGTGATGCAGGGCGTCAACGGCGACGCCGAAGGGATCAAAGGGGCGTTGAAGTTTCAGTGCCGCGTCCGCGTCATCCCCGACGGCGGCAAGATGGAGCTTACGGGCGACTCGATCAAGGTTGACGGGGCCAACGCCGCCACGTTGCTGGTCGTTGCAGCCACCAGTTACAAAGGCCCCAAGGACGTCAGCGGCGATCCGGCGGCCTTGACCGACGAGTACCTCGCCAAGATCGGCGACAAACCTTATGACCGTCTCCGCAAGGATCACGTGGCCGAGCATCAGCGGCTCTTCCGCCGCGTGGAACTCGACTTGGGTACGACCGACGCGATCGATCTGCCGACCGACGAGCGAATCAAGCGGTTCGGCGAAGGAAACGATCCGCAACTGGCGACGCTCTATTTCCAGTTCGCCCGCTATCTGATGATTTCCGGCTCGCGGCCCGGCAGCCAGCCGATGAACTTGCAGGGAATATGGAACGAGAGCATGAGCCCGCCATGGGGCGGCAAGTACACGATCAACATCAACACCGAGATGAACTACTGGCCGGCCGAGCCCTGCAATCTGGCCGAGTGTGCCGAGCCGCTGATCGAGATGGTCAAGCAACTGACGGTGACCGGGGCCCGAACGGCGAAGGTCAACTACGGTGCCCGCGGCTGGGTCTGCCACCACAACACCGACCTTTGGCGTGCGACCGCCCCGATCGACGCCGCATTCTACGGCCTGTGGCCGCTGGGCGGGGCGTGGCTGAGCCAACATCTCTGGTACCACTACGAATTCCATCCCGACAAGCAGTACCTCGCCGAGATCTACCCGGTGCTGAAGGGTTCCGCCCAGTTCTTCCTCGACAC
>JABMRB010000302.1 GCA_013202865.1 Candidatus Nealsoniibacteriota bacterium
GCCGGTGCCGCGGCCGTCCCCGAGCCGGGGACCATCGTGATGCTGCTGGCTGGACTGCTCTGTGTCGCGTCGCTGTGGCGCCGCCGACGAGTTCGATAGGTACGCCCGGTAGCACCCTACGCAGTCGTGGTCGCCGGCCACAGGCAAGCCGCCTGTGGCCGGTGGATCGATCATGCATCACAGGCGAGACGCCTGTGCCACGGGGCCTATCGCAGGCGAGACGCCTACGGCACGGGTCGCAATTTGGTTGCACCTTTTGATGTACGACATCATAATGAAGATACGGCAACTGTGACCTCTCGCAGGAGCCTCCTCGGGGTCACTCGATCCGGACAACCCATCAGGGAACAGGCTCGTGGATAGATTCGGCAGGACCGTCAAAGCGCCGCGGCAATCCAGGCGCTTGCAGTTCGAGCCGCTCGAACCGCGGCAGCTTCTCTCGGCCGACTCGACGGTCGTCTTCAACGAAATCATGTATCGCCCCGCCGGCGACGAGGAGTTGGAGTGGATCGAGTTGCACAACCAGATGGCCGTCGACATGGATCTGTCCGACTGGAAGCTCGACGGCGGGATCGACTACCAGTTCGCCGTGGGGACGATCGTACCCGGCGGCGGGTACCTGGTCGTGGCGGCCGAGCCCGGTCGCCTGGCGGCAGCCACCGGTTTCGCCGACGCGTTGGGGCCTTACGACGGGCGGTTGTCCAACGGCGGCGATCGGCTCGACTTGGTCAACAACAGCGACCGCGTGATGGACACGTTACGCTACAACGACTCCGAGCCATGGCCGGTTACGCCGGACGGCTCCGGCACGTCGGCCGCCAAGATCGATCCGAACACGACCAGCGGACCGGCCGAGCACTGGACCGCCAGCGAACAACTCGGCGGTACGCCCGGGGCCCGGAATTTTCTCGATCTCTTTTCGCCGCCCGCAGTCACGACCGTCGTGCCGATGGATGCGACGTGGAAGTACAACGCCTCGGGCACCGATCTGGGTACCGCATGGCGGGCGCCCGGGTTCGACGACGACGGTTGGGCGTCCGACGCGGCCATCTTCTTCGCCGGTGAAGGCGGGGCGGCCGGCGCGCAGGTCTCCGCCCGGCTCACCGCCGATAACTACTTCGCCTTCTACGTCGGCCACGCAGACGGCAGTAACATGCGGCTGGTCGGGCAAGACACGGTCAGCGACTGGCAATCGGCCGAGGATTTCAACGTTGAAATCACCCCGGACGATCACATCTATCTGGCCGGCTGGGAGGCCGTCGGCGATTCCGGCAGTCCGCAGATGATCATCGGCCAATTCGAGTTGCCCGACGGAACCATCTTGGGAACCGACACCTCGAAGTTCGAGTACGTCCTCGGGCCGACGAACGCCACGCACGGGGCGCTGCCGCCGGCGGTGGGCAACGTGCAATCGCTCGTCGAAGGCGCCAACCTGGCCGCGTCGTGGGCACCGCCACAGGCCCAGAGCGATAAATCGGCCGCGCCATGGGGCAATGCCGTGGGTACGTTGTTCGACAACGAGGCCAAGTTCTTATGGGCCGATACGTTGTTCGACGCCAACTCGGTGACGAACCAACGCGAGACGTTCGCCCTGTTTCGCTCGGTCGAGCCGCTCGTACCGCCCGGCGGCGACACGCAACTGCCGCTGGGGCCGACCACGCATTACTTCCGCACCGAGTTCGACTTCAACGACGCAATCGCACGCACCGAACTCTGGCTCGACACGCTCGTCGACGACGGGGCCGTCTTCTATCTCAACGGCACCGAGGTCCACCGGCAGAACCTGCCCGACGGCACGGTGACCTACTCCACGCTCGCCGACGAACCGGTCGACGAGTTGACCTTCTCGCGCGGCAACCGGCTGTCGGTCGACGATCTGGTCCTTGGCGCCAACGTGTTGGCCGTCGAAGTCCATCAGGCAGTCGCCGCCGACCAGGACATGACGTTCGGCGCCGAGTTGACCACCAAGGTCCATGCCCCCGATCCGCAAGCGATCGGCGCGACCTTGACTTTCAACGAAGTGGCCGCAGCCGACGCCTCGCCCTTCTGGCTGGAGTTGATCAACACGACCGGGGCGCCGCTCGATCTGGCCGGATACGTGGTCGCGACCTCCACCGGAAACGAGTACGTGTTGCCGGCCCAGTCGCTGCCGTCCGGTGGCTTGTTGCCGCTCGACGAATCGCAACTCGGTTTCGATGCCTCCTCGGGCAACAAGCTGTTTCTGTTCACACCCGACCGCGGCACGGTGCTCGACGGCGTCGAGGTGGAGAACACCTTGCGGGGCCGATCGCCCGACGGGTCCGGGCCGTGGCGATTCCCCGACGCGGCGACCGCCGGCGCAGCGAATCACTTCACGCTGCACGACGAGATCGTGATCAACGAGATCATGTACCATCATCGCCCGCTGACGCCGGTCGGCGAGCCCGTGCAGGAGTCGCCCGAGGAGTGGATCGAGCTGTACAACCGTAGCGGCGCGCCCGTGGACCTGACCGGATGGCAACTGGCCGACGGTGTGGACTACGATTTTGCCCCGGGCACGACGATCCCGGCCGGCGGCTACCTGGTCGTGGCCCGGGACGCCGCGGCGCTGCAAGCGAAATACCCTGCGGTGACGACGATCGTCGGCAATCTTACGCGCCGGCTCGACAACACGAGCGACAGCATCGTGCTCCGCGACGCCCTGGGTAACCCGGTCGACGAACTCCGCTACTACGACGGCGGACGCTGGCCCGAGTTTGCCGACGGCGGCGGGTCGAGCATGGAGCTGCGCAACCCGTGGGCCGATAATTCCATCGCCGAAGCCTGGGCACCCAGCGACGAGGGCAGCCACTCGTCGTGGCAGACCTACACCTACACCGGCATCGCCCAAAGCAGTCGGGTCGGCCCGGACGGGCAGTGGCACGAGTTCGTGCTCGGCCTGCTCGACGACGGCGAGGTGTTGCTCGACGATATCAGCGTGATCGAGAGCCCCGCCGGCAGTGCCATCCAGTTGATCCAGAACGGAACGTTCGAGTCCGGCTCGACGGCGTGGCGGATCATCGGCAATCACCGCCACAGCGAAGTGATCGTCGACCCGAACAACGCCGGCAATCACGTGCTTAGGCTGGTGGCTACCGGTATGACCGAGCACATGCATAACCACGCCGAGACGACGCTCAAGAACGGTGGAAGCTACGTTAGTATCAAGAATGGCACAACGTATGAGATTTCCTTTAAGGCGAAGTGGATCGGCGGGTCGAACCAACTCAACACGCGGCTCTACTTCAACCGTCTGCCGAAAACCACGCTGGTGGCCCAACCGGAACTGCACGGCACGCCCGGCTCGGTCAACTCGACCTACGCGACAAACGTCGGGCCGACCTATCCGCAGTTCGGCCACGAGACGCCCGTGCCCGATCCGTTCGAGCCGGTGACCGTCTCCGTCGTGGCCGAGGATCCCGACGGCGTGGCGGAGATGACGCTCTGGTATTCGATCGCCAGCGGCGCGTTCGTCAGCGCGGCGATGACCGACGTCGGTGACGGGCTTTTCGAGGGCGTGATTCCCGGGCAGCCCGCCTCGACGGTCGTGCAGTTTTACGTCGAGGGCCGCGACACGCTGGGACTGACTTCCACGTTCCCCGCCGACGGCAGCGAGTCGCGAGCGCTGGTGAAGTTCAACGACGGGCTGGCCGCCACCAACGGCCTGCACAACTTCCGCATCATCATGACCCCGGCCGACACGGCCTGGTTCCACACCGACGTCAACCTGATGAGCAACGATCCGGTCGGCGCCACGGTGATCTACAACGAGCGGGAGATCTTCTACGACGTCGGCGTGCGGGGCAAGGGCAGCGAACGAGGACGGGTCACACAGCCGCGGCTGGGGTTCGGCGTCTACTTCCACAGCGAGCAGCTCTTCCGCGGCGTCCATGGCAGCGTGCTGGTTGACCGCTCGGAAGGCGTCGGCTTCGGACAGCGGGAGATGCTGATCAACCAGACGATGAACCGGGCCGGCAGCGTCTCCGGCGAGTACAACGACCTGGCCCACGTGATCGCGCCACGACCAGACCACACCGGCGCGGCCGAACTGCAGATGGCCCGCTTCGGCAACGTGCTGCTCGGCTCTCAGTTCGACGCCGACGGCGACGGGATGCTCTTCGAGTACGAGTTGATCTACTACCCCACGAGTACCAACAACGGCTCACCCGAAGGCCTCAAAAGGCCATATCCCGATGGCACCCGCGGCACCGGCGTCAATGGCTTGGGCAACGACCAAGAGAACTATCGATACAACTTCATCATCAAGAACAACCGCGAGCGAGACGACTACGATCGGATCATCGAGTTTACCAAAGCGTTCGGGCTCTCCGGATCGGCGTTCCGCGACGAGATCGACCAATACATCGACGTGGACCAGTGGCTGCGGGGGTTCGCGTTCGCCACGCTCAGCGGCGCCGGCGACAACTATGCCCAGGGCGCCCAGCACAATGCCCAGTTCTACATCCGCCCAATCGACGGGCGCGTGCTCTACTTCCCGCATGACCTGGACGCCTTCCACAGTGCCACGCGTCCGGTGGTCGGCAACGGCGACCTGCAGAAGCTGATCGCCGTGCCGGCGTACAAACGGCTCTA
>JABMRB010000303.1 GCA_013202865.1 Candidatus Nealsoniibacteriota bacterium
GATCGACGCGGGCACAATCCCCGGCGGCAAGATCGTCAACGTCTCGTCGATCTCAGCCTACGCGATCTCGACCAACCGGGCCGACTACTGCCTGACCAAGGCGGCCATGGGGATGATGACCAAGCTGTTCGCCGTGCGGCTGGCCGAGCACGGCATCGGCGTCTTCGAGGTCTGCCCCGGCGTGATCGCCAGCGACATGACCGCCCCGGTCAAGGAGAAATACGACGGCCTGATCGCCGAAGGCCTCTGGCCGATCCGCCGCTGGGGCCAGCCGGAAGACGTCGCCAAGGCAGTCGCCGCGATCGTCACCAACTATTTTCCTTTTAGCACCGGTGGACGGATCGACATCGACGGCGGGTTTCATCTGCGGGTGCTTTAGTTGAATGTGGTGAAGGTGGGAGCAGGACGACAAGCGGAAATAATGCGTTAGGAACTCAATTGCCAGTTTCACCTGTCATATAAGGTTAATGATGAAGCGCAATATGGATTTGGTGCGCAGCATTCTGCTCGCCATTGAGGAGAGCAAAACAGGTTACGCCCCTCGCGATCTAAGAATCGAGGGATATACCGAGGAACAGATCGGCTACCACATCTACATCATGAAGGAGGGCGGCCTAGTCAACGGCACAGACGTAACAACCATGGATGACAACGGGCCTACAGCGGTGGCAACGAGCATGACCTGGACAGGACACGAATTCCTTGATGCCGCGCGAGAAAGTGAGCGATGGAAGGAAGCCAAGAGCCTGCTTGACAAGGTAGGTGGAGCTGCTCTCGGCGTGTGGCAGACCGTGCTAACCAAGCTCGTCCTGAAGAACTTGGGCATGTAATGACGTGTAGGACCGATGCCTGACAAACCTGAATCCGAATTATCCGTGCGCTACTACTTCGTCGACGAGGCTGACGATGCGAGTTTGTTCAACCGCCACGGGAAACTGATTCTTGGCAATGAGGGTTGCTCAACGTACTTTGTCTTGGGATTGCTAGACATCGCGGACCCCGAATCACTCGGCCGGGAGTTGACGGAACTACGCACGCATTTGCTCGCCGACCCGTACTTCAAGGGCGTGCCTTCGATACAACTAGACGCGAAGAAGACTGCTCTGGCGTTCCATGCCAAAGACGACGTGCCCGAAGTGCGCCGCGAGGTGTACTCGTTGTTGATGCGGCACGAGTTGAAGTTCTTTGCCTTAGTCAGGGATAAGCGACGCATCGCCGAATTGGTATTGGAACACAATCGACAGCAGCCACGTTATCGATATCATCCTAATCAGCTTTATGATCGCTGTGTGAGCCAGCTATTTAACGAGCGGCTGCACAAGGACGACGGATACACGATTCAGTTTGCTAAACGGGGAAAAAAGGACAGAACGGCCTCTTTGCAGAAAGCACTGGAGGAGGCACGAAACAACTGGCGTCGTATTTGGGGCATCAGTTCCAATGCTCCTATCGAGATCTTACCGACCACGCCGTAGCAATCCACCGGCCTCCAGGCGGCGGACTACTTCCTATGGGCTTTGCAGAGATTGTACGAGCGAAGGGAAGAGCGGTACTGGCAATTCGTGTCGTCATCGGTGAGCTTGGTCCACGACGTTGACGATACACGAAACAACGACTACGGAGAGCACCACGGGAAGGAGAACCCGCTAACCTTGGCGGACCTAGAAAAGAAATGAGCCGGGAATATAGTATCCTCCCGGGCAAGCCCAGGCGACCACACGGCATGAAGCCGAATTTCGTCCCCGACTACTATGAGTATATATCGGCTCGGAGAATTGGTCAAGTGGTGCAGACGGTCCCAATATAGGGAAATCGCCGTTTTCGACCGCAGTGACTGAAGAATACGGTAATGTGGGAGGTTTCGCATGCGCAACGACACTCTGACCGTCACCAACCCGGCCGGCCGGCAGGTTTCCCTACCCCTAACCTGGGTCCATACCCTGGTGATCGGCAGCGGGGCCGCCGGGCTTAATGCGGCGGTGCAGTTGCGCTCCGGCGGGGTGGACGACGTGTTGATCGTCAGCGAGGGCCTGCAGATGGGTACGTCGATCAATACCGGCAGCGATAAGCAGACGTACTATAAGCTGTCGCTGTGTGGGGAAGAGGCCGACGCGCCGGGCATCATGGCGAAAACGTACTTCGACGGCGGCGGGATGCATGGCGACTTGGCACTGGTCGAGGCCGCGCTGTCTGCTCGCGGGTTTATGAATCTGGTCAACCTGGGTGTGCCGTTTCCTCGCGACGAATACGGGCAGTTCATCGGCTATAAGACGGACCACGACCCGCGGCAACGGGCTACCTCGATCGGGCCCTATACGTCGCGCGAAATGTGCCGGGCGTTGATCCGGCAGGTTGAGCGACTGGAGATCCCGGTCTGGGAGGGCCGAAACGTCGTGCAACTTCTGTGCGTCGGTGAAGACAATGCAAGACGGGCGGCCGGGGCCGTGGTGGTCAAGCCGGACGGCAGCCTCGAATTGATCGCCGCGGAGAATGTCGTCTTCGCCACCGGCGGGCCGGGCGGACTCTACAAGACGAGCGTCTATCCGGCCGTACACACGGGCGGCATCGGGCTGGGGTTGATGATCGGCGCCATGGCCCAAAACCTGCCCGAGTCGCAGTACGGCATGGCTTCGATCAAGTTCCGCTGGAACGTCTCGGGCACTTACATGCAGGTGGTGCCGCGGTTCATCAGTACCGCTGCCGATGGGATAAGCGACGAACGGGAGTTCCTGCCGGAATACTTCGACACCACGGGCGAGATGTGCTCAAACGTTTTCCTCAAAGGCTACCAATGGCCGTTCGACAGCCGCAAGGTGGTCGGCGGGTCGTCGATCGTCGATATTCTCGTCTACATCGAAACCCTGCTCAACGGCCGTCGCGTGTTCCTCGATTTCCGCCGCAATCCCTACGGATTCGCGTTCGACGGCCTGAGTGAGGAGGCCTTGCAGTATCTGAC
>JABMRB010000304.1 GCA_013202865.1 Candidatus Nealsoniibacteriota bacterium
CACTCCCCCGCCGCAGATACCGATCGATCACTGCCGCCCCCACCGCATCGCCGAAGACGTTCACCGTGGTTCGCTGGCGGTCGAGGAACCAGTCAATCGCCAGCAGCGTGCCAATGCCGGCGATCGGCAGCCCCACGGCCGTGAGCACAATGACCAGCGTGACCAGCCCGGCCTCGGGGATGCCCGGCGCACCGATGGCGGCCAAGGTGGCGGTGAGGAAGACGATTACCAAGGCGGCGAAGGAGAGTTCCACGCCCATCGACTGCGCGATGAAGATCGCGGCAGTCGCCTCGTACAGCGCGGTCCCGTCCATGTTGATCGTCGCCCCCAGCGGCAACACGAACCCGGCCGCCCGCTTCGATACGCCGTCATCCTCGACGCACTGCATCGTCACCGGCAGCGTGGCCGACGAACTGGCCGTGCTCATGGCCGTCAGCAAAGCCCGGGCCGTAGTGTAGAGGTATCGCAAGGGGTTGCGTCGGGCAAAGACCAGCAAGATCAGACTGAGCACGACCACATGGATCGCCAGGCCCAGCAGCACGGTCACCACGAACCAGACGAGCCGGGCCAACTCCTCGCCGAACCCCTCGCCGCCGCCGCTGTCGGTAATCTTTGTCGCGATCAGTCCGAAAATGCCTACCGGCGCAAGCATGATGATCAGATGCACGATCTTCATCACGGCCTCGTTGGCCGAATGGAAGAAGTCGATTGCCGGTTTGCCCCGTTCGCCCAACGTGCTCAATGTTCCGCCGAAAACCAGCGCGGCGAGTATCAGCGCCAACACGTTCGTTTCGCTGGCCGCCAGGAAGATATTCGAGGGGACCATGCCCTTGCCCTTTTCGCCTTCGCGACCGAGGACCACTTCCATCAGCGTATCCACAGCCCCTATCTGCTGCTTACTGAGCACGTTTTCGGTCGTATAGGCGAACGTATCGTTGCCCTCGCTCCGCTCACCGGGTGCGATCAGGACGACCAGCAAGATCCCCACGCTCACAGCGACAGCCCCGGTAGCCATGTAGTAGGCCAGCGTCCATCCACCGACTTTACCCAGTCGCCGGACGTCGCCCAGCGAGGTGATTCCGCAGATCATGCTGGTGACGACCAACGGGATGACGATCACGAACAGCATCCGCAGGAAGAGATCGCCGCAGAACTTGACGATTCTGTAGACGTTTGCGGGGACCGCCTGGTTGCCTTGTTTGGCCAGCGCCTGGAGTTTCTCGATGCGGACGATTTCCTTGCGAATCTCGGGCACGTGCGACCGTAGCCGCTGCCCTTCCTTCTCGAGCCGCTCGGCTTCCTTGACATCGTTCTTCTCGCGGGCAATCTCGGCCTGCTCGTCGGCCTTCTTGGCGAAGTCCTCCTTCTGGTCCAGCGTCAGTTCCAGCTTGAGGACCTCTTTCTCAGCCCCGCTCTTGCGGACGCCATCGGAGGCCAGCCACATGGTCCGGCCGTAGAGCAGTCCGAAGGCGATTCCCAGGACGATTCCGACGAGAATAGCCAGCAGTCCGAACCCGTGGCCGCGCCGCTTCGGTTGTTGTTCGATGGTATTCATGTTTTCTGCAAGTCCGTTGGAGGAGGCCGACCGGAAAACGGCCATTCTAGCGGAAACGACGTCATCGTGGGCCCCGGTCGGTCGGAGAAATTGCAAAAAGAATCGGCAAGGCATTACCACTGCCGACGTTTCGGCGTCTCTAGTTCCCGCGGGGGGCAAGAGGGAGGGTCTTGCCGTCATTCAGGCGACAATCTCACGCGTCACCGGCCAAAATCGCCGCCGGGGCCCTTGCATCACAATCGAGCGGCCGTAGAATTAGAGATTCCGTTGCAGTAGCCCCCTTAGCTCAACTGGCAGAGCATCTGACTCTTAATCAGAGGGTTGGAGGTTCGAGTCCTCCAGGGGGCACTAGGCAGTCTTGTGCGGTGTCGCACAGACTCGCACCCAATGGCGTAACGTCGCAGCCCACAACGGGTTGCGGCGTTTCTTGCTGTTCGGTGCGAGAAGGTACGGCAGCTTGCGGCACCGACTCTTGCACCACCACTGCACCGACAGTTGCACCACCTGCGGCACGCTGGAAATGCTCTTCTGTGGTCTGAAGATAGTGCCGCTGTGCGATTGCCGGCGAGTTGCCCAGCCAATCGGCCACGACGTGGGTAGGGTAATCGTTGGTCAATTCGGTCTGCCGACTGGCCCGCAAATTGTGAAACAGTCGTGGCCAGGGTTGCACGCCCGCCCGGCGAATGATCCGCAGCATTTGGGTCCTGAGGTTCGTGTTACTGCCTTGATAGCGGGTGATGACGTGGATCGTGCCTTCCGGCGCTTGCTCCCACGCTTCCCGCAGTGGAGCGACAAGCTCGGGGAAGAGCGGGAGGATTCGGTAGGGTTTGCCTTGCCGTTCCGTCTTGGTCGAGGGGACGGTTATTCTCCGTGCCTCCCAGTCGATATCCGCCCACTTCAGGGCAAGCGTCTCGCTAGGGCACCTCAAACCACCGTAGCGACTCAGCGCGATGATTAGACGCCACTGGACGTCCGGGGCGGCGTCTATGACTTTCTCAATCGTTGAGCCATCAATGAACTGCAACCGGCTGTCGTTGCTCTGCGAGCCCGCTACGAGGTCCTGGAAGGGGCTCTCGGCAATAAGCCCCTTGCGTTGAGCCCGCCTGCCGTATTGCTTGGCGTGCTTGACCGCCTTGCTGACCGTCGCCTCCGCCAATCCCCGATTCACAAGCGACTGCCGCCAGTCGTCGGCGTCTCCGGGCTTGATGTCCCGCCAGTTCCGATCCGGCCCGAAGTAGCTGACCAGCTTCTCCCGACTGTTCCGCAGGTTGCAGATCGTGCTCGGCTTGGCATCAGTCCGGCTGGCGATGTATCCGTCGATGAATTCCGCCAGTGTGGCCGACTCTCGGGAAGCAATCAGCCCTGCATTGGCCAGCTTATCCGCCAAATCCTGCCCGATCTCCTCGCGCACCCACCGGCCGGCCTTGTTGTCTGGCGAACCTCCCGATATCGAGGCAGAAACGAGGTCTTCCACATTCGCTCGGATCGTGTCCGCCGCCTTGCGGCTGATCGTCCCCAACCGGATCGACCGGCGGCGGTTGTCCTTGTCGTAGAACTGGAGGCGGTAGTACGTCCTGCCGCTTCGTCTTTCCTTGTGGATACTCGCCATCGTCATCTGCCTTTCTTCTTGGTCGTCCTACTTCCGGTCACGATCTGTAGCCCAAGGCACATTCCCAGTCGGTCCATTGCGGCCATCGACAAGCCGCGCTCGCCGTGAACGAACCGGGATAGGGCCGATTCGTCGATCCCGGTTTCCTTGCCGATCTGATAGCGCGACTTGCCGCACTTGACAACAATCTGCCGCAGTTGGTCGCTGAGTCTCTTGGGGCGTTTTCGTGCCATCGTCCTCAATACCTCGGTAGTCTCGAACTCGTTTATCGAACGCATCTCGGGAAATCATCGCAGGGCCGTCGCTCGCAGTCGATCGATTTCCTCCACGGTAACCCGCGGCCAGGGAAGCCACGTCGTACCATCCGCCACCCGGGGCTCTTCGGCCGAGGTGTAGTCTTCATAAGCCGCATCGTGAATCATCACCGACCACCAAGGCCCGGGTTTGAGGTACTCCCATTTGTAGCCACAGCCGCTGGGCTCCGTTGCCATGAAGGCGACCTCCACGACAGCGCGTTTGCTGAGCATGATTCCAACTGCAGGCCCATCGCCGTCCAGCGTGATGCTATCCGCAACGGCCGCGTCGGGGGTGGCATAATAGGCCAAGCATTTGGGAAAACGCTCGACAACTCGCTTGGGCAACCGGAGAATGAACTGCTCCAAGCCACTTTCAACCTCTGAGCGGGGCACCAAGGGTAGTAGTCGCAGTAGCGTGTCCAGACGGGTCAATTCCTCGGGTGTCAAGTTGATGGCTTCTCCAACCGCAAGGATTCGCTCGTTACGATTCGCAGTGGCCAGAGCCCGGCGGCTTCCCTCTCCCGGCTTGAAAACGAGCGTGACCCACATTGGGTCGCCAGCAGAGTGGACATGGACGATCGCTTCCAAGTACACTTTGCCTTCTCCAATGGCCGTCAAGTTGAGCTTTACTGTCGAAGAGGGATTCGTGGGCGCCGTGATTGACCAATACCATCCGGAATCCCAGACACCCTCATCGTGTAGTCGAGTGGCAAACTTGAGGAATCGGGACCCGGGACCGACTTCCTTTGCAAGTTGGCTCAGCGGTCCCCAATCCCCAGCCGCCTTCCCATCCCCAGCCGCCTTCCGACTGGCAAGCCCCTCTTGCGGACTCTCATTCTCTATCGGCACCCGGTCTTGCTCGCTGGCGACGTCTGCCGGCGATTCGCCGATGAGCGTGGCGACGATCAGGCCCAGCAGCACTCCGACGGCCAGACCGCCCATCGCAACAATGACGATGTTGGCTTTGCTCATTTTTCGTGCCCTCCCATGAACTGATCTGGAAAATCGACCATCCACCTGCGAGCGTTCTCCCGTATCATACGCACTACTTGTCTTTGTGTCAACCCACCCCAAGGCCCGATTCGACGTAGCATTTTCTCGCACCTTTTTGCAAACTGTGCTCGTCCAATCCGCATCCTCTCAGATTGTCCAAGAGCCGTACTTCTTCAACAGTGCCGCCAGATCGGGCGTCATGGCCGACTGGGGACGATATCGGTGGGTGTCGCCGTCGACCACCAACTCCTTAACCCCTGCGTGATCCAAAACCACTGCCAGATCGGCCAGCCCGTTGATCATCGACTCCTGCATCAGATCACCCCTAATCACCAGAACCGCCAGACGCCCCCGTGGACTGCGAGTTGTCGATCCGATCCGTGTTTTCGCCCCCATCAACAGTGTTGACACTGACACAAATAGGGTCTTCCTCGGATTTCGGGGCATTTGTGTCAGTGTCGGCGCCATCGGCCAGAATGAACCGACGGACAGGGCGGCCACGGCCGCCGCCGTGGTCATCATACTGCCAGTCGCCGATCGCGACTTTGACCAAGTCGTTCAGGGCTGCTTCCGCGTCGTCTGCCGTCCGGTACTTCTGCGACGATCGCATCAGGGCGCGGACCGTCACCGCACCGCCCATTCGTTGGATCAACTCCTCCAGCCGGCGACGCTCCCGGGATTGCTCGGACTCGCCGAACGTCTGGTAGACTCGTCGAGACTCGTTGCCGAACCATCTCACCATGGTCGCGCCGGCCTCGATGCTGCTGGCGTCGATCTCATCGGGGTTCACCGTGCTGTCGTCGGCCGCCACCCGGACTAGATGCACGATCAGCGCGAGCCGGGCCGCATAACCCTCCAACTTGGAGAACGCCGCCGCCAATTCGCCAGTGAGATCTTTCTGCTCTCTGGCATGTCGGTTGTAGAAATCGATCCATGCTCGCTTGCCGTCGCTGGATAGAGGCAAGTCGACGGGATCGGTCTTCTCGTCGGTGTCGTCGTCAACACGGAATTCGAGGGCCAGTAGCCGACCGAACACGCGGTCAACCTGTTTCTGCAGATCCCGGTCGACCGTGGCCTCGGTCCAGACTTTCGCCCTTCTCGGGGGCATGGCCACCAGCAGCCGGGCGGCAAGGCCGTTCTCGACGTGCTCGACACCTAGGCCCATTTTCCGCACCCTGATTATCCGCCAAAAGGGGGGTATTGCGCTCTGGGCACAATTCGCGCATGCTTTCGAGCATGGCGATTACTTGGTATGGAAATCAATCGACGGCGGATAGCTGTAATTTCGGCGCC
>JABMRB010000305.1 GCA_013202865.1 Candidatus Nealsoniibacteriota bacterium
CTCCATGTCAGCGTGGGTCGGATTGTGGTCCAGCACCTCGTAGGTGATGCGTCGGAAGGTGTGATTGTTGACAATCGAGAGGACACAGAACGGGCCGTCGTACAACTCGTCCGCCGCGATGTATCCGGAGAAGTCAGCCAGCACGGCGTCCAGATACTCGCCGGTGATTCGTTGCTCCGCCTTTTTCCCCCCCGGCCTCAACCCAGTTCTGGATGGTGGCAAAGGGCACAAAGACGCGATGATCTCTCCAGAGATGCCAACTGGCCGCGCGGTAAGGCAATCCGTCCTCCACCACCAACCGCACCGCGAGCGCGATGACACGGTGTGTGTAGTGGCTCTTGGGAGGAGCCAGGTCCGACATGTCCGCATTGAAGTAGCTCTTGCACTTACAGCAATAATGTTGCGAGTAGGTAAGCCGAATGTCGCGAGGCCGCCCGGAGACCAAATCGCCGAGATCGTGGAGCGTCCGCTCCACAGTGCGATTCCGGTAGCAACTTCGATCGCATTGCGGACACGGTCGTCGCGCATAGTTGCGACTGCGCCCGACCACTTTGGCTTTCGGCAAGTCTTCAACACGCGTAATTCCTTCCGTGCCGTCTGGCAGGTATTCTCCCGATCCCGACATGGTCACCCTCCTTGGCGAAAATGGTCCGGGAAAAATACAGCAAAACGCTCAGCGTGTCACTAGCACTCCCCTGTAATGATGCTACAGTCTCGATTTACGCGCCAATTTGCACGAAGCTGCATCGCATCGTACCGCATGACGGCACATTTCCAGCACGCCCGGCAGGATTCGAACCTGCAACCCTCGGTTTCCGAAGGCTGTGCTCGCGATTCCCTAAACCCGCCTCAACACAAGTAGTTACGGCGACTGGCGCGAGTCGAGGTGCCGTCAGTGGTGCCGTTCAGTTTGCATAGAACGACCACCCGGTCGCGGGAGGGGCAACGGTTGCTCCACCTGACACTTGGCCTGGCTTGGAAGCGTCAATCCTTAACAACGCAGACCATCAACCGGAGTACCGGATGCGGGAGATCCGCACGACCGGACCGAAGGGAGGGCAAGCCGGCCCAACCGGCCGTCCCTACCTCTATCGGCCACAAAACAAGCGGTGTTCAATACCCCGATCGGGTTGTTGTGCCGATATCGACGAATTCCAGGTCCAGGATTCCTGCAAGGTTGCTCTTGCTTCGCCCGAGTTTCCCTTGTATACGTTTAGGTTGGGTATGTCTCGCCAATCCGAGTATGAACAACAGCATCGTAAGAGTTCGGGTGTTGCCGCACCACACCCGCCAACGGATGTACATCATCGTCAGATACGGCACAATCGGACGAGCATGGGATGTGCGGTTGCCGCTTTTGTCCGGAAATCGGTGAAGAGCCAGAAAGAAAGCTAGAGTTTACTTTAGATGGCAATGTCGATTGCGGCGTCGGAACGAGCCGTTGCGGCAATGTCGATCGGCCGCCAGGATCGGCGTTCGCCACCTGGCGGCAAATGCGGCCTTTTCACTTCAGCTTGTCTAAGCATTCTCGCGACTAGGAAATGAGACGTACTCAGCCTCCATCATGGTGTGCTATCGAGCCGGATTGCGCCGGTTCCGTCCGCTTCTTCGACAAGACGTCTCCTGCCGCGAATCTGCATCCATCTCTCTTCGCGTTTGCATCGGCTTGCCAGCCTAATGCGACGGAGCAGCAGTCTGGCATTCGATTGATGCAACGAATGCCCATCGAGATACGGCGAGTCCCGATTTCCTGGGCCAGGAGGGTTCGGCTACAAGTCGTTCTGCCCGCGACACGTCGCAGCAGCGATCGGTTCTTCAGGAAGCTTGGTGAATCCCCTCGCGTTCCGGTTCGGCCTGTTCCGTTCGCAGAGGTTTATTGCAACTCAGACGATGCATCCGTGTTCCTTGCTACGAGGTTCTAGCCATGTCTTGCTCCCTGTTGAGTGTTAAGGCCCGTCGACGAAACACTATCTCCGAGCGGACACGCCCGTTGCGCATGGAATCACTAGAACCTCGTGTCTTACTCAGCGTCCTCGATGAAGTTTCAGGTGCCCTGGCGGCCTACGGGCTGCGACGCCTCTCGGATACATACACGGACAGTGCGGTCGAAGTACGAAGATCCACGGACGATGCGACCACGGTGATCGGCTTCACACCATCGGGTGACCTGGACACCGCCGCCTTGGAGACGTTTGCCGCCGGGAGCGACGTCTATCTTGCAACGTGGTTCGACCAAAGCGGAGGCGAGGCCGATCTAACGCAAACCGACTTCTCCCTGCAGCCGCTGATTGCTTCCGCAGGCACAGTTCTCACCGATAGCGAGGGACTGCCGAAACTGGAGTTTGAAGGAGACTTGCTATTCGCAAGCGGGACCGCGATCAATAACCAGAATCTGACCGCGTTCTTTGTGCAACAGGCTACATTCGACCCCACTCCCAAGAGTTTGTTTGGGCTGGGACAGCCTCTCCCGCAGAAACATTTGCTGCTGGACGTCGAATCTGACACGGGGTATGTAAAGATTGGCGACGGATCAGCCATGGCCTTTCTGGAATATGGAGTCACTTTCCAGCCAACTATGCGAAATCTCCTAATCCTTGACAGCAATGGGCAATCAGTTCGCCTATTCCGCAACACGACACTGGCGTCCATGAGAACGCACGACAAAGGGGAGTCTACCCAATCGGACTTCCAGGTGGGGGTCTATAGTGGCCACATTTCTGAGATGATTGTGTACCCGGCGCTTTCGGATGCCGACCGGCTGCGTGTCTACGGCCACATCAACAACCATTTCCTCACCGGCCCGACAACCGTCAATGATGGAGCTCTCTTGCCGCAGGAATGGAAATGGCAGGTAGATCTTTATGATTGGCTTGAGACTATCACTGAATCCGACGTAACTACGTCGCCCAACAACCTTCAGTGGGATGGTACGTACGATACTCCCGGTGAGTTGGAGAAGCTTTGGCTTGGGACAAGAGGCGGCTATTTCGAGTACAAGAGTCAGCCCGAAATCGTTACTTCGGAAGCCAAGTGGTTCGTTCTTAACGATGGAAACGGTGCCGGGATCGAGGGTAGCGGAAGTGTGAGACTCTTCCGTTCCGCGTCGGACGCCGCATATTGGTACACATATAGTCTTCCGCTCGCCGGAGGCGAACAAGGGAACCCTTACTACCAGAATCCAGCCGTAGCGAGACGAGCACTGGTCGTTGCGGCCGCGGACATGATAATGCATGCAAAACTACAAGATGACAGCCACTATTGGTCACACGTTGATTTTGCGGGTGGGGCGATGAACGGCTGGGCGTGGGCGTATGAAGAATGCAAGGACCTCTTGGACACCGGGACGCAAGCGGCATTTGAAGATGGCTTCGCTCAAATGGCGCGGAAGATGCTTAATTGGGGCGCTCACGACATCAACGGCAACATGGATACAAAAGCGATTGCCGCGCTGGCGCATGCCTACAAGATCCTCCCCGACTCTATAGAGAAGGACGTCGCGTTGCGCGCCGCAAAGAAGATCTTGTTTGGATCTGAAACAGGCACGCCTCAAACTACAGACTATCTTACAGGTCTTTATCGTAAGGCGGGCTATATTGATGAAGCTGACTCGCCGGAAACCACCTACAACGGTGTTTCGTTGCACTATCTCATGGAAGCTCAAGCTGTGACTCGCGATGAACCGGACTGGGATTTCATGGACACGGTCGTCCGAAGCATGTTCGAATTCAAGACTTATCAGTACTTCCCCGACCCAAATGGTTTCTGGGACGGACCTTCTGGATACGCTGGACGAACGGGTGGATCCTACGTATACGACCAAAGAAACACATTGTGGGGCAACGTCAACGCCGCAGCCACGTTTGTCGAAGCTCGTCCTCTCGCCAGAGACATTCGTTTCAACAGCCACAGTGCTATTATGGCCGAGGGTGATATGGTTGACGACATTACGGCCTATGTCGATAAGTATAGCTGGTACGATGTCGGCACACCCAGCACGTCGGCACCTCCAAATTGGACCGAAGATCATTGGCCCACAGAGAACATTTACTTCTCCGAAAGCGGCTGGCAAGATACGCTGAAGGCATTGTTCGACAACAACGATCCGACGATGTTGTTCCCCTTTGAAAACGACAATAGCTTCAGCAAGTCTTTTGACGAGGAATTCTGGGCTTACAAAGCGGATGACGGGACACAGAAGTATGGTTTCTTCATCGAGACACTCGCGGATCCTGGCCATTACGACGGATGGTACGGAGGCAGTCTGCAAACTTTCTGGACAAAGGACGGAGGCATCTATATCCTGGCCAGACATGACCAATCAGGAGATGGAGATGGCAAGGGTCCCCCGTATCCCACCCCTTACGAAAACACACGCATATGGAAAGAGAGCGTATGGACAGATCCAAATTCAGGTAGACAGTACACGTATGGGGTAAGTACATGGGCAACGCATCACATATGGGGAAGAGATGAAAATGGCAGCGCATTCTCCACTGCGGCTTCAAATCAACGTGATCGTGTAGTCACGTATGGTCCCGACAGCTCGAATCCGAGCCCTTCTGTCCTGACGACCATAACAGGCACATCGAGACGTGGCCAAGAAACTGGAGAGGAGATCCAGGGCTCGGTCGCTTTTAACAATCATTTTGAGGCGATTTCTAACGGACTAGAAATCACACACACAATCACCAGCGATCAAACGGATCAGATCAGTGAGCTCTGGGCGACGTTACCAGTGTTTCTGCGAGACAACACGCCAGCAAGAGGCCAAACGAACCTGACTGATACGACGATTGAATACTGGAACGGCAGCACGTGGCAGGCGCTAGCTACTACTCTAACCGGCACAGAAAGACTCCGTCTCGGCCGCGATTTTGGCAGTGGTCCGCAATACACGTATGTCGTGTTTGACCAAGCCAGAATCGTCAAATTGTCAGACGCTGTGTGGGAGCAGTCATACCAAGCCAATTCCCGCATACGCAACGTTCACATCGACCTGCACGGCAACCCCGGTACGCCGATCATGTTCCCGGCGTCGCAGAGCGTGCAATACAGCATCGTGACTGACTTGAGAACGGGACCGTCTGTGCCGACGAACGTGGCTGCTACGGAGGTTAGCGACAGCCGGATCGACTTGTCGTGGACTGCCGCCATGGATTCGAAAAACGGAATCGACCACTACAACATCTATCGCGACGGCAGCAAAATTGGCGAGTCGATAACGACCAACTTCACTGATACGGGTCTTACTGCTGCGACCAGCTACAGTTACGAGGTCTCTGCTGTCAATGGACTTGATATGGAGAGCGAGCGGGGCACCGCGGTCGCCGCCGTCACGCTTGGCGACTCGCCGCCCTCGACGCCGACCAACGTTAGCGCGACGCCCATCAGTGCAAGCCAGATCGACCTGTCGTGGACCGCGGCCACGGACCCGGAAAGCGGTATCCTGCGGTACGATGTCTATCGCAACGGTACGAAGGTCGGCCAGTCGGCGACGACTAGCTTCAGCGATACGGGCCTTGCCAATGCCACGAGCTACAGCTATCAAGTCACCGCGACCAACGCTGTCGACGTCGAAGGCGCACGAAGCACCATGGTCAGTGCTTCCACACTCGACGGCACGGCCTCTTCGACGCCAACCAACGTCTCTGCCACGCCGATCAGCGCCAGCCGGATCGACCTGTCGTGGACCGCCGCCCTGGACCCGGAAAGCGGAATCGACCATTACAACATCTTCCGTAACGGCACGAAGGTCGGCGAGTCGACGACGACTACCTTCAGTGATACGGGGCTTGCCAACGCCACCAGCTACAGCTACCGGATCGACGCGGTCAACGGTGCGGGAATCGAAGGCTCGCAGAGCACCGCAATCAGCGCCGCCACGCTTGACGGCACGGCCCCTTCGACACCGACCAACGTCGGTGCCACGCCCGTCAGCGCCAGCCGGATCGACCTGTCGTGGACCGTCGCTATGGACGTGGAGAGCGGCATCCTGGGCTACAGCATCTACCGCGATGGTAGCTTCGCCGGCGTGTCGTCAACCAGCAGCTACAGCGATACGGGGCTTGCCAACGCCACCAGCTACAGCTATCGGATCGCCGCGGTCAACGGGGCGGGAATCGAGGGCTCGCAGAGCACGGCGGTCAACGCTGCCACGCTCGACGGCACACCCCCGTCGACGCCCACTAATCTGATCGCCGCGGCAGTCAATGCCTTCGGGATCGACCTGTCGTGGACGACCGCCACGGATGCACAGAGCGGCATCGACCACCACAACATCTATCGCGACGGAACGAAGGTCGGCGAATCGCTGGGTACCGATTTCAGTGATGCGGGCCTTGCGGACGACACCAGCTACATTTACCAGGTGGCTGCGGTCAACGGGGCGGGAATCGAAGGCCAGCGGAGCGCGGTGGCCACGGCCACGACTCCGTTGAACAGCGTTCCGGCCCTTTCGCCGGTCGCCGATCAGGCGATGCGGAAGAACGACGACACGGTGTCCGTCACCTTGGCGGCAAGTGACGCGGATGGCGACCCCCTGACCTACACGGCCGAAGTGGTTACCAGCGACCCGCTGGCCGAACTGGCCTACCAGTTGGACCAGCAACTCGGCCTCGCCTACCCGGGCGGTAACTACTACGTCAACACCCGTGGGGCGGGAGAGAAATACCTGCTGGGCAACGGAAACACGTGGTACTACATTCTCCCTAATGGAGAGCTCCATCAATCCCAATCGACGCTGGCCACTAGTCCGTTGGTCGACACGCTCAGCGCCACGTATCACGCCGATCCGACTCTGCTGCACGACGCCCAGCCGCCCGTGGCCGGGAGTGACCCGGGCAACGTGACGTTGAGCTTTGCCAGTAACGTGCTGACGATCGACCCGGCGGCGGATTACATCGGGGATTTCCAAGTGCGGGCGACCGTCAGCGACGGCGCGGATAGCGACAGTGAAACCTTCCAGGTTTCCGTTACCAATCGTAAGCCGGTGCTGGCGTCGATCGGCGACCAAACGATGTCGCTCAGCCAGGACACGATGTCGATCACGCTGGAGGCGACCGATGAGGACAGCGACCCGCTATCCTACAGCGTGGAATTGATCACCAGCGACCCGCTGGCCGAACTGGCTTACCAGTTGGACCAGCAACTTGGTCTCAGCGATCCGGGCGGCGACTATTACGTGAACGCCCGCGGGGCGGGAGAGAAATACCTGCTGGGCAACGGAAACACGTGGTACTTCATCCTCCCCAACGGAGAACTCCATCAATCCCAATCGACGCTGGCCACGAGCCCGTTGGTCGACACGCTCAGCGCCGCGTATCATGCCGACCCGAGCTTGCTGCACAACGCCCAGCCGTCGGCGGCTGGGATAGACGCGGACGACGTTACATTGAGCCTTGTCGGCAACGTGCTGACGATCGACCCGGTCGACGGGTTCACCGGCGATTTTCAGGTGCAGGCGACCGTCACCGACGGCACGGACACCGTCGGCGAGACGTTCCAGGTCTCGGTGACCAACTCCGCGCCCGTGCTGACGCCGATCGGCGATCGAACGATGTCGCTCAGCCAGGACACGA
>JABMRB010000306.1 GCA_013202865.1 Candidatus Nealsoniibacteriota bacterium
GACTGAACCTGAATTCTTGCGAATCCAGCTACCAGGATTTTCATCATTCGGCCGCCGACTTCCGCTCCCGTTCCCTTGCCGCAGTAACACAGTACATCCCTTCGCCGTCCTGGATAGGCTTGTAGCAAAGGTTGCAGCAGCGGCACGCCGATTTCTCTCGGTCTCCGGATTTCCATCTGGCGATAAGATGAGGCTCTCGGATGAAGGGGCGGCTCAGGGAGATGTAGTCCGCCATGCCTTTCTGAATGAGGTCTTCCGCCACGGTATAAGACCGGATTCCCCCAACCAGCAGCAGCGGCACCCCGATTCGCTCCTTGAAACGTTTTGCGGCCTCACGGTAGTAGACCTCTTGCCGTTGCGATTTCAGCCTGCCTCGTCTTGCCGGGTTGTACCGGCCGGCACCATCCACGGTGCCACCGCTCAGTTCGATACCGTCAATCCCTGCATCTTCAAGCATCTCGGAAATCCGGAGCATTTCCTCGACCGTCAGGCCGCCGTCGATGAAGTCATCGCTGTTCATCTTGATGAGGACGGGAAAGGTGGCACCCAGCGCGGCCTTGATTTTTTCGAGGATCGCCAGCACAAGGCGTGCTCGGTTCCGGATACTTCCACCATATTCGTCCGTCCGTTTGTTGAAGTGAGGCGAAAGAAACTGCGAGAGCAGGTAGCCATGGGCGGCATGGATTTGGACTCCGTCGAATCCGGCCTGTTGCGACCACTCGGCGGCGCGGGTGAACGATTGAATCGTTTGCTCAATCTGCTGCGGCGTCATTGCTCGGCCAAGAACACGGCCCTCGCTCGTCACGCTGGAGGGCCCAACAACATCACGCTGCGTGAGCGAGGCCACCGCTTGAAGCCCGGCGTGGGCAAGTTGTGCGACTATCTTGCTGCCCCCTTCGTGAGCGGCTTCGGTCATCTGTTTCAGCCCCGGCACGAAACGGCCGTCGTATACGGCGATCTGCCTCGGACTGGTCTGGCCCTCGGGGCTGACAAGAGCATGGCCCGAAATAATCAAGCCGACTTCGCCCTTGGCCAACTCTCTCGTCAAATCGACCAGTCTGGAAGAACACGACCCGTCGTCATCGGCCATGCCTTCCCAAGTGGCGGAACGAACAAAACGGTTCTTCACTGCCATGCTACCGAGGAAGCCGGAATCGAAAGGTGTGGGCATCAATACTCCCGATCTTCAAGACAACGCATGTAGTATCTTTGCACGTAGGCGATGCAGGGCCGTCCGTTCGCCGCCAATTTGCGGCAGCGGGCGTCCGGAGACTTGGCCTTCTCGATGGCCGCCTTCACACGAGTCTTCACTCCTTCCTGAATGTCTCGCTCAATATCCTCTCGCGTCAAGCCAAGACAGGGACAGAGTGGGGCGGTCGGGTCCTTCGGGTAGATGGGGCGTTGGACGTCGTCGGTGGATATCGCTCGCTCGAACGTGTCGAAGTAGACCACACTGCATTGTGGAGAGGGGCAAAAGTTAGCGGGCTCGGCAATCATCCGTCTCTGTTCATCGCTCAGGTAGGATTTGAGCGTTTCGCTTCCGACCTGCTCCCCCTTCGAGCCACAACGAGGGCAGTAATCGACGGTCTGGTCGGGTTCTCGAACGAAGGCTTTGTTCACTGTGACCTCTCGAATCCAGCAAGAATGGACTTCATCTGCTTGAGACCGTTGGAGTATCCAATCGGCCGCATACCAGCGAGGAGCTTTGTTGTACAGCGGATAACGGGCATGGTCGCAAGGCAAACGGTTGGTCTTTCGCCCAATGTGGGCGGGGAGTCTACTACTCAAAACGGATCTCGATGAAGGTCAGGTCATCGTCAAGCCGTATGGCGTTGGAGTATTTCAGAAGCTCCTCTTCAAGAGCTTCCATCTGGATACCAGCCTGGGGATATCCTAGCTTCCTCAGAATGCCGATCAGCCCATCGACTTCGAGCATTTTACCGGCAGCATTACTGACTTCCAAGGCGCCATCGCTGAAAAGCAGCAGCCGGTCCCCGTTGTGAACCTCGGCAGTTGTTTCCTCATAGGGGGCGTCTTCCATAACGGCCAGTGGTAGCCCTGGACTCTCCAGGCACTCGTGTGTCCCATCGGCATGCATCAGCAATACCTGTGGGCCGCCTGCACCAGTGAATCGGAAAACATGGTTCTTCACGTCAACAAGACCGCACACGGCCGTCGCAAAAGACTCGTCCCCTTTCACGACGTTCACGAGTTCGTTGTTCACCTTACCGGCAAACTCCACGGGATTCGCAAGGAGCCGGTGGTATCGGCCCCACAATGAACTGAGGTGCATTGTGTATAAGGCCGCAGCAACTCCATGCCCCATCACGTCGGCCAGCATGATGCCGTATTGGTCATCGCTGAGCTTCTTGATGGCATAATAATCGCCGCCGACAATCTCGTGGGAGATGTAGTGCGTCGTGAAGCTAACGGGGCCGCCCTCGGGAACGTCCTGTTCCAAAGCAAGCTGCTGAATGGCTTTCGCCCGCTCTAAATCATGGACCATAGCCGAGGCATCTCGGAACGTCTCCACACCGCCGACGACTTGCCCGGCAGTATTACGGATTGGGGCGACGGCCACCTGCATAGGTATCCGCCGGCCGTTCTTTCCCCGGGCATAGACAAGCAGCGAGCCTTTGCTGCCGGTGCTGGTCACTATCGCCCGGTGTAAAGGGCAATGCTCTTCTCCACACAATTGATGGCCGTCCTTGTCGATATGGCACAAAATATTGTCGAAGCACTGACGACCGACGACGTCCTCAGCAGTCCACCCTGTGATTCGCTCGGCCGACTTGCTCCAGTACGTGACCCTGCGGTCGAGGTCACACACGTAGACGCCGTCGCTCAACGAGTTGATGATATCCCCAACATTGACAGTTGACAGGCTTTCCATATCGGTTCCTTCACAGCATGAGATAACAGGGAGCGGCCACAAGGTTGCCCGTGTATTCACGTTTCGTGTGGCAGCCATCATTGGACGACGACCTATGTAGACAGGGATAAGATAGTCTGGCTAGCCTGACGGGTCAATGCCCCGACTACTGACAATAGACAGCAAGCAGGGACGCTCAAGCCGCCCTATTCATGGGCGACTCTTCCCCAACTTCGATCGTCTTCAGAAGAGCCCCGTCAGCGGTGAAGAATCGGATGACGCCTTCAGCCATCAGTCAGACGGCTTGGAGACCGTCGAAGAGAAAGCGATGGCCCACGCAGTATCTATCACGAGTCAGAACGACCCTTCTGGAAACAGCGGGCTCGGAAACGCCGAGTTCGGATGCGGCGTCGATGACTGCTTGGCGTATTGAGGGGAATAGCGTGTTGTCGCTCATGGTGTCGTTTCTCTCGTGCCCCGCCTGTCGCCCATATTACCATCGACACGGCCGCCGGATTTGATTGGTGGGGCCGGGCTCAGCCGGCACATCTTATCCATCCTGCCGTGTTCGGTGTCGGCTTGACCGGGACGCCCCCGCTCATCCGAACGGAAGATCCGGCATATTCCGGTTCCCATTTTTCGGTGACGGTGCGCGGCGCAAAGTCTTCGTAGGGTAAAGCATGCTCAGTGGTTCTAAATCGGTTTCCCAGAACGTATTGATTCTGCCGAAACAGTTGGTCCGCAAAGCTCTTACGGTTCATGTGAACCTGTTCCATACGGGGCCGACGATTACCGATACGAGAGTATGCGAGAGACCGGTTTCACGAGGTGAGTATCATGCGTTGTCCTACATGCGAGTCGCCGGACGTCCACAAGAGCAAGAGTGGAAATGCTCGGATAGCGTTTCCTTGGTCTCTGTTGGTGACCTGTCTTCGGTGCTACGAGTGCAATGTAAGATTCTATCGTCCGCGTCTCTTCCTTGGCCGTAGGATCTCGAAATCACACGGACGCAAGTTCGAGCGCCGTTCCAAGCGGAAGGCAGCCTGAACCCCCAGAGAATCCGCGCACGAGAAACACGACCCCAAAAACGCTTTCCGAGCGTCGGCACAGAGACGATATCCCCCAAGCAAGCAGCACGGCCGCTGAGGTGGCGCCGGTTATTGAAGCTTTCGTTCGCAAGAACTCCGACGACGTTGCGATCGACCATGACACGCAGTTTTAACGGCTCGGCGGGAAGCAGGCCTTCGCCGGGCATCTTGATCCCACGTCGTGAGAAGATCGCCTTCTGTGGCGGATGAATCCACACGTCAGGCGACCGCAAGACGCTCAACTGCACCCAGCGTGCCTCTTGCGGATCGATCTCGACTTCCAGTGCCAGCGTATTTCCCTTGATCGCATCGAGAACCACCTCCTCGTTGGCGGGCAAGACGGTTTCTCCCACCTGCTGAGCCTCTTTGCGAAGCGACCCAAGCGCTTCGATCGGTTCAATGTGCAAGGATTTGTCTTGGGCGAGCGTCATCTGCTGCGGCAGCGACATGATCTGGTCCCAGTGTTTCGCCGGAATGCCGTCGTTGATGTTGCTGTTCTTGAATTACCGTTCACGGCCTGTCGATCACCGGGGCCGTCTTCACTCGCGGTCGAATGGGTAATTGCTCGATGCCGGGAAATTCCGGGTCGTCCATCGCGCGAAGCTCTTCCTCGCCCAGGAAGGGGCAGCAAGCGTCGACCCAGGCAATCAGCTTCCGCAGACTGAGCGGATCGACCTTGACGTCGTGATGCCGGCCGCTCATCGCACGCTCGATCAGCTTGCTCTTGTAGGAAAGAAACTGCATCGGCCGGATCGTGGCGTAGGTCTTCGGGTCATCTCTGCCCCGACCGAGGTTCTCTACGGGAATGGCCCCAGCGAAGCCATAGCCGGGCTGCCCCGTGTCGCCGACCGGATTGCGGCCACCCCCGCCGAAGAGCGCCTCCCAGCCGCCTGCCGATCCTACCAGGGTCAAGTAGGGTTCCTTGAACACGCTGTGACCGGGCCGTAGCGTCAGGTCGAGTTTCTTTCGGGCTTCGCCTTTGCCCTGGTGACACTTTCCACAATATCGCGTAAGCACGGGTTGCACGAACCGCTCGTAGCTGATGCTTTCGGCGCCCCACGGCGGCGGTGTCAACCCGGTCGGCGGGCGACGGAAAGCCAGGCCGGACCTTGGCGGCGGCAGCGTGCTGTGCAATTCGTGGCAGCCGACACAGCCACGCTCTTCACCCGGCATCACCCCCGAAAAACTACGCATGGTTTGCAGTCCACGGTAGTGTTCATCCAGGAGTTGGAAGTGCAGGGCGCGTCCGGGCGGGACCTCGAAATGCACCGAACCGTCCGCTTCGACCGGCACAACCGACAGGATACGCTTGACGCCGTCCTCCTGCACCAGCGAGATCGGCGGGCCGCCGGTGCGAAATAGTTTTCGCCAGGTCGAAAACGTCTTGTGATCCTGTTGAAAGACCCGAAGGTACTTGACCGTACCCCGTGGTAAATCGGGAACACCCTCGTAGACGTCGGGGCTGTAGAGGACTCCAAGCTCGGATGGCTTGCGGTCCTTGCCTGTGCCGGGCCATGCCACGCGATCCGGCTGTCGGGGCGGAACGGGCCGCGGACGGACCGGGATTGCGTGCCAGATGTTGTGAGCGCCCTCGTAGATCAACTCGCGGTTGCCGTACACGTCCATCAAGTACAAGCGGAACTTATTTCCCTTCCCGCGGGCCGAGACGAGGAAATCCACCGCCGAAAGCGGGTACGGCGTCTTGTAGCTTGTGTAGCGGCCCGACGAGTGGTAGTCCCCCGTTTCGTGCGGGTCCAGCGGCGGAATGCTGCATTCCGCCCAACGCAAATCCTGGGTGACCTTGGTGAGCCCGTGCGGAAAGTTGAACCCGCAATCCGGATCGATGATCCCGATCGAGCCGGTGAACCAGTCGTGATGGCCAACGCCGCTGAACATCACCCGGCGGCTGCCCGGAATCGGCCGCGGCTCAGACAGGTGGTCCGGCCAGACGGACTGGTTGCCCCAGAAGACCGCGGTGTTGGTGCCGTCCTGATTGGTGGTCCAGAGACTCTGGACCCGCAACTGCGACTTGTCGGTGTATTCCCAGCGCGAGTAGATCACCCGGCCGTCGTGCATCAGGGCGGGGGTCCAGTCCGGTTCATTGCCGCGGCTGATGAGGTAGACATTGCCGCCGTCGGCGTCGCACCGGGCAAGCACGTACGAATAGATATACGGGCCGCAACGGACGTAGGTGTTCCCACGCGTCGAGGTGAACATGATGTGCCCGTCGGGCAAATAGATCGGATCGATGTCGTCGTAATCGCTGTCGGTAAGCTGCCGCAGTCCGCTGCCGTCGAGGTTGATCTCGTAGAGGTGGAAACTCTTTTCGTCCGCGGGCTTGAAGCAGAACAAGACTCTCTTGCCGTCAAAGGAAAGTTCCGGCCGCCAGAAGCTGCCGGGTTTCGGAGGGAAGAGTTGGCGGACTTGGGCGTCCGGATCCAGCCCCTCGAGCACGAGCAACCGTCCGCCGGGAACGGCCATAATGCCCATGCGATGGACGGCCTCATGCTGCCATTCCGATCCATTAGGGTACGGTTGGTCGATCAATAGCAACTGCGTGAAGTCGACCGCCGGATTGTTGAACACGATGCGACGCTTCACCCGCCGCACGGCCAGGTAAAGCTCCCGGGCGTCTTTCACCTCGGGGCCGGCCAGTTGCTTTTCCAGGGCGTCCAGTTCGGCCAACAAAGCCGCGACCGGTGGTCGCGCCAAACGTTGCCGAAGACCACCGCCACCGGCGCCGCCACCGGCGCCCGGCGCGACCAACGGTCGCGGCTTTGTGGCCAATTCCCGGGCCCAGGTGATTTCCTGCAGCGCACGCGCGACCGTCGGATTGTCGTCTGCCTGAAAGAGCCAGTCCGTCTCCAATTTCCGCTGCGAGGCCCACTTGGCTGCCTCCTTGCGCCGATGCTTTTCTGCCTCCTGTCTCCGTGCGACGGCCGTAGCGGCCTCGGCCGCCGAACCGAATACCTGCAGGTTGTCGACCGCTCCGTGGAAATAGGTGCCCTTGGAATCGACCGGCGACAGTCTGAACCGGAGATCGCCGGAGCCGTCGCCCCGGTACGTGAATGTCCGGTGAGAGAAAACCTGTTTTCCGGCCCATGCTTCGGGCGAGACGTTGTGTTTTGCAAGTACCGTGTTGTCCGTGCGCAGAAGCTCAATCGAGAACCGCTGGCCGGCTCTTGTTGCCTGTGAGCCCCCGGCCCAGACACTAGGGCCCGCATCGAACGACACCGTATAGGTCTTGCCCTGGATGTTCGCCGCAAAACCGGTGTTAAGCGTGACCGTATTGTCACCACCGGCAGCGCCGACCAACTGCACAGCCCAATTCCCGCTGGTGTACTGCACGGCGTGAATCGAATTGAGTCCCGCGTTTGTCCAGCCGGGGAGATTGGTCGAGTGCTTCAGCGGCAGGCCCGTCTGACACTGGCTGCCGCTGCCACCGTCCTTGATCCCGTTGAAATCCTCGGTGAAAAGGGCCGCACCCCGCGCACGCGTGGCCGACGGCTCTTCCGCCCCCAGCAGCGGGCCACCCAGCAACATCGCCAGGGCCCCGGCAACCGCTGCCGCTGCGACTAAGAATCGACTTGTTCCTACGTCCATGGCGGGCGATCCGGATCGAGGGTTTTCTGCTGACGGAACGTGTCGCTGGCCAAATCGGTGAGATGAGGAGCTACACACGGGGGGAAGTAACCAGGCCTTTATGACTAGTCGATCCCCCAGACGCAAGCGCTGATTATACCAGCTCTCTTCTCTCACGTGCCAGAATTAGCGCAAATCGCGTCAGGATTTGCGCAAACCGGGCTGGGACCGGCTCAACGACTCGGGCAACTGGCAGGCCGCGGGGAGTTGGGCTACCTGTCGTTCAGCCGGGGCGGGCAGCGAGCTTCACCGCCGCTTTTGTTTGGGCGGGGTCTTTACTGCGGTTCGTAGTGACCCGATTCATCGGGTCCACGTCACGCTACGCCGAAGGCGTTGGACAACATAGCCCGGGGTCGCGCAGCGCACCCCGGGTAGAGTCATCGAATTATGCCAAACTCCGAAGGGGTTTCACAACATGGCCGCGGTCGATCTCAGGCCCTCTGTAAAACCCCTTCGGGGTTTCCGGCGGTTCGTGGATCGCGCAACTTTGTTTCGGGCCAGAAAAGTAGTCTGGCCCTCTTTTCTGCCCCATGGCGTACTTGAATTCTCCCCTAGCAGCCGGTATGTTCAAAGGGAGTTGTTCGGGGAGTTTGGACACCAGATTCCTAGATGTGGGTGCGATCTTCCCAGACACTTCTCAAGAAAGCCACGTATTACCCGATGAAAAACACTCACATAGGTAGAGGGGAAGCGCATGGAAACGATCCCATTCTTAGTGACTTTGCCTGACGATGGCGGGCCAGGAGATCAGAAGGGCGTCTTCGGAACCGCGTCAGATGTCGCTCTGCAGCAACTTCCGATTGACAAGCTCAAGGAGAACCTAGGCCGTGTTTCAACGGCGATCCTCAGCGTACTGGCCGACATCAAGCAAGTAGGCCAGTTCAAACTGAAGGAAATCACACTGCAGGTCGAAGTAAGTGCGGACGCTGGAGTGAACCTAATCGGCACCGCAAATCTCGGGGGCAAAGGTGCCATTACGCTAAAGTTCACGGAGTAAGCGGTATAATGACATCTCGCAGGGCACTGTTGATCGGCGTTCCGGAGTACGACGGCGATGCAATCCCTAATCTGTCGATTGTTCGGAATGACGTCAACACTTTACGTGAAGCATTGGAATCGTCTCAATTCAGTGTATGCTCAGTGGGGTTGAACGATAAATCCGAGACAACTCGGAGTAAGATCCTTCAGAATATCCGCAGCTATTGTCGCCAGGCCCGCGACGGAGAGACGTTACTGCTGTACTTTTCTGGTCACGGGCTGCATCACAAGGGCAAGGACTTTCTGATTCCTTCAGACGCTACTCTGGACGACGCGGAGGTTGTCGAACAGTATCTACTTCCCATTGAGTTTGGAGACGCGTTCGACAAGTCTCCAGCACGAACCATTCTCTTGTTCATTGATGCTTGTCGTGAAGGAGTTGAACTCTGCGTGAAGAGTTTGTCTCTTCAGGGCTGGGGAACTGGGGAAGTTCGCTTGGCGAAGGATCGCGAATGCGCAGTTGTGTTTGCGTGTTCTTCGGGAGAGGTTAGCCGGTACATTAAAGGGCCCGAAGGCTTCAGCCTCTTTTCCCATGCTCTGGCGAGCGTTTTGCACAGGGATAATCCGGCAAGAACTTTTCGGGAAGTGAGGGACGAATTACAGAAGCGACTAGATGAAGTTGCTGACGAACATGACAAACAGCGGCAGGTAATCCGGATTCTCAACGAAGGCGGAGTACAAGCGGCGCTCTTCGATCGGGTGATCTGTGATGGCAGCAGCACCAATCCGAAGAGACCCTCAGGTGCCGATCCTTGGACTGAGGCCGCACTGGCAAGTCCGCTTTGGGGTTCGGAGACAATCAGCAATAGTCTTGCTGCTGAAGACCTCAGGCTCCACGTGGGCCAACTCGTTGCCGAGAGTTGGCGCCAGCAGAGTGTCGCGACCAAGTTGTTCCCTGGAGATTCATGGCGCGACGAAGAACTACCCACCCGGATGTTGCAGCGACTTGAGTTGCTCGTGCTGCGCTCGGAGCCGTTGGCCCCCCTTTCTGCATCAGAGACGGCTTTGCTGATTGCTGCTCCGTTTCTCCGTGAGGGAGTTTTCTCTTCCGCGATGGTCTGCTGTGCTGACGTCAACGCGTGTTCGCTTGAGGAAACCGGAGCGTCCAAAGGTATTCGCAGCATCCTAGAGAATGTGCATCGAGGTGCTCCCCAGTTGGTGCGAAAAGCCATTCGATTGAAAGAGCAGGGACTCGACGCTGAACACGATTCGGTCGCCATTTGGCTGATGCATCGTGGGCTGTTGCGAGCCCCGGAAGTTTGGTTGGATGCTCCTCGAGGCTATCTATCCGCTGCTTTGATCCAAGCATTGGAGCGACCATCTTGTAGCGAATCACAGGTAACTCGCGAGGGACTAACAAAAGATCGGTTGTTAGAACTGGCGCGGTGTGTCACCGCTGATCCGGAACGTATCGAACGCGTGGACCGACCAAATGCCTTGACGCACAAATTGTTTATTGCTGCAGGCACTCACGAAGAAGAGCATATTCGCGAGAAGCTCCTCGGGTATCTGCTAAGCCTAGCCGGCCAGATGGCGATCGATATTCGCACGCTTTCTGAAGTTTTGGTGGACCACGTTGGCCTGAATGATCCGCTCCAGCCCGCTGAGGCGGTTCGCACAGTATCGACAGCCGTTTGGGTTCCAGCGGGACAGGGGCGGGCACTTAAGGTAACGTGCAGTCACCCGGCGGTGGACCTAGCCTTGCAGGAACATGCGAAGCAGGCCGATGGAGTTCTCCAGGCGCTTTGTCGGAAGGTTGAGAGCAAGGACGACGGAATGGAGGTTCTTGACGGTCTGCCACTCAGACTGAGCGCGGATGGGATCGTGCCTGAATCGGAGGAGGATGGCCGGAGTGCCTATGAAACGCCCCACGTCCGATTTCATCTTGCCCAGGACGAGATGCGAGAATTGCTCATGGGCGAGTCACTATACGGTGACCCGTCGCTGGCAATCCGTGAGTTGTATCAGAACGCATTGGATGCATGCCGATACCGTCAAGCTCGAACCAAGTACTTGAGGCAGAAGAATCCCGGCAGTACATTGGATTGGGAAGGACGGATTGTCTTTCGCCAAGGGGTCGATTCAAATGGGCGGCCGTTCATTGAATGTGAGGACAATGGAATCGGGATGGGGCGTCGGGAGCTTGACGAGTGTTTTGCTCGCGCGGGGCTTCGCTTCTACGACATGCCCGAGTTTATTGAGGAACAATCGGAGTGGATGCGCTGTGAACCGCCAATCCATCTCTACCCAAACAGCCAGTTTGGCATCGGTGTGTTCAGTTACCTAATGTTGGCCGACGAACTCCTGATTGAAACGTGTCGGCTTGATCGCGAAGGTCGTCCGACCCGGCGGCTGCGGGTAGGAGTTTCGGGAAGCGGCAGTCTGTTTCGGATTCAGGAGATGGATCAAGATGGCGACGCAGGTACTCGGGTTCGGCTTTACCTTACACGAACTACCTGGAACAATCGTCCGATCTCTTGCCTGACAACGCTCTCAGAGATTCTTTGGGTAGCCGAGTTCAACACTGTGGTCTACCAGAACGAAGAGGAGGCCACTTGGCTGCCTGATCAATTGAGATGTCCGCATCTGGGGTCGGATAAATACGTTAAAGCCGATCGTGGGGACGTGTGGTGGACAAGCAGCCATGGGCGAATTTTGGCGGATGGCATTGCTATGGGGCCAAATCAGTATAACTTTGTGATCGCTAACCTCCGCGGACCTCATCGCCCAAGACTCATGTTGAGTCGAAATGAAATAATGCACGTAGAGAATCAGGTCACAGACTGGGATCGCGCTTTCGTAGACGATACCCTCGTGGAAGGCTGGCAGGTGTTGCTAGATTGGCCGCATTTGACGATGGACTGGCTCTGGAAAGCAGATAAGGCCAACCACAAGCTGGTGGATAGGGTGGTGACCGAACTCTCGAAACGACGTGCGAAGCTTCGCATCGGAGTTGACAAGATCTCCGAACTGCAAATCTCCATTTCGAGAATCGGCTGCTTCTCGGGTGATGATAGTCTTATTAACCTACTAAACTATCCCCAAACACTTCGAAACATGCCCGATCACATGCTGCGGGGGTCAGCTCCCTCCTGGCTACTACCGTATCGGCTCGTATTATGGGAAGATCAAGGCGTGCCTCTGCCAAATGGAATCTGGCAAGGTCTCTCGAAGCCGAAAGACCCTTCAGCCTGCCCGATGCTGATTCCGGGAGATTCGGTGATTCTTTCGCTATCGCTTGACGCACGTAACTGGGTGGAGGAAGGCGTTTCTGCGGCGCACCTTGTTCGGGCGGCAGCCAAGCTCGGTGAGTCGATTGGAGCGACGTTTGAGCGGTTTCGGCGGTTCCTTCCGCTTGGGCTGCAACTTCCCAATGTCAATACCGAAAAGCTGAATGATTTCGTTCCAGCCAAAGAGGACTTGACCTTGCTGTCCACGACGTTGCTGGAGGGCGGTGAGTCACTTGGTAATCACGTTTCGCTCCCTCATATTATTCGCGCGGCGGCCAAACTGAAAGAGCCGATTCGTACTATCGTTGAGCGATGCAGGCAGTACGCGTCGTTGGGCTTAGAGATCGCAGAAGTCGATGATTCAACCCTCGCAGATGTCGTCGTGAAGCCGGAGCACTTGATCTACTTCTCTCAAGACCTGAATGAATCAGGCCCATCGATTGGAGGCCGTCTTTCAGCAGTACAGTTGATTCATATTGCCGGAAAGTTCCAGAAGAGCGTGGGAGCTGTGGTCGGTGAGTTGCGCCAGTTCGCGCAGCTCGGCCTAGAACTTCCCGAAGCTGACGGTACACTCCTTGGAAACCTGACTCCAACAAAGCGTGATCTAATTGCGCTATCAAAATACTTCGACGCGCGCACGCCGCTGCCTGAGAATGAAGTATCACCCGCTGACGTTGTGCGCATAGCGGCTAAGCTCGACGAATCAGTTGATAGGACACTTATACGGCTGCAACGGTTCGTGCCGGTCGGACTGAGAATTCCCGAAGTGGATCTCTCTACGGTCGAGAATCTCACGGTTGCCGAAGACGATTCCATTGCACTTTCACAAGATCTGCAACAACACCTCCCATCGGTGGGCGACCGTGTTCCTCCTACGCATTTGTATCTCATTTCAAGTCACTTTGGGGAGGCAATTGATGTCGTTCTGAGCCGCCTGGCCAGATTCCGTCCCCTGGGCTTGGAACTGCCGGAAATCGACGTGGCTGCGGTAAACCAACTCAGAAAACTGTCCTCTGAAGATGTGCTGGTGCTTTCAGAGCACTACGACGGTTGTTGGCCATGGCTTGAGGGCACAATAACTCGGGGACACGTTGTCCGGGCGGCAGAGGCTATTTACGAATCCCACGAGGAGATACTGAAGCGATTGCGGCGTCTGGCCTGCCTGGGGTTGACTATTCCAGAAGGCGACTTAGATACATGGGAAGCTTAGAGATATCGCAAGCATCCGGCGGTCTAACGAAAACCGGTATGGGGTTCCCCCCGGATGATACGTTCGTTCTCCTTTGGGCCCTCCAGCGCGCAGTCCCTACCGCTGCCGTTTACTCCGGCCCCCACGGCTGAGCGTAGACGACGAAACCGGTTGTCAAACAGTCTCGGCCCCATTTCCGCCCGGCAGGACCCTCACCCGCCTAACCTGCCCCGTGGCCCAGAAACTCGGCTGGAATAGGCTCAGCGGATACGCTTGTACACAGAACCGCTCCAGGCCGGCGCGAGCCGTGCTTTGTCGGTGTTCTACAACGCTCGGAATTATGGTTCATCGCAGATTCGCGTACCACGGTCTCCGAAAAAGTGTCCGTGCCACCAGCGCATTGAATAAGTTGTGGCACAGGCGGCTCGCCTGTGGCATACGGCAGGCAAAACGCCCACACCACGTAAACTGCCTGCTTCAGCAAA
>JABMRB010000307.1 GCA_013202865.1 Candidatus Nealsoniibacteriota bacterium
AATAAAGACTATTCATTCCCTTGACCTTTCTCGCCTCTTGCCGCTCAGCAATCGCTCGACGTAGCTCAAACCGCTCCGGCAGGGGGGTGACTATGGCCCGCAGCGGTGCCCGGCGTCTCCGCGTCGAGCCGCTCGAACAACGCCAACTGTTTAGCGTGACCGCCGCCACCTACGATCCCGCCATGCCGGATGTCCCCGGGCTGGTCGACGATGGCAGTGCGGGCTTCGAGCAGATCGGCACCGGGTGGAATGCCGTGCCCGAGGTGCTCGCTTGGCAGGGCGATTTCCAATACCATACGCCGGGCGACGGATCGAACGTCGCCCGCTGGACCCTCGAAGACCTCACGCCCGGCGCCGAGTATCGTGTCTATGCGAGTTGGTCGGCCCATCCGTTCGGCGACAGTTCCACCGCGTTGCATAACCCGGCCGGGGCCGACCGCGACCTGCTCGCCTCCAACGCCCGCTATACACTCGACGACGACGCCGCGATGCACCGCGAGGTCCACGTCGACCAGCGGGCAACCCACGACTGGGCCACCGACGCGGTGATCGGCCCCCTGCCGCAGCCGACCGTCCAGGGCCCCTACTGGCAACCGTTGGGCACCTTCCGCGTCGAAACCGACACGCTAACCGTCGAACTCTCCGACGCCGCCGACGGCATCGTGATGGCCGACGCGGTCGGTGTGATCGAGGTCGTCGATCTGATCGAGCCGATCGACGACGGCATGCCGGGCTACTCCGAGGGCGGAAAGCTCTGGCGGCCGGCAAACTGGCGCTCGGCAACCGCCGAGGAGGCCTATCAGGGCGACTTCAGGTTCTCCGAGCCCGGCTCACAAGCCACTTCGGCGACCTGGGCCTTCGAGGATCTCGTGCCGGGGACCCGTTACGAGGTCCTGGCCACTTGGATTGCCGACACCGACCGGGCAACCGACGCGCAGTACACGATCCGCGACGGTTTGAGGATTGAAGGGATCGCCGAGGTTGACCAGCAGTATACGCCCGCGGAACTCTCCGCCTTCGGCCAATCGTGGGAAAGTCTCGGGGCGGTTACCGTTGACAGCGGCACACTACGGGTGGAACTCTCCGGCAACGCGGACGGGATCGTCGTGGCCGACGCCGTGGTGATCGTCGAACTAGCCACCACTACCACGGCGCCGCCCGTGCTTGACGACGGCGACGCGGCGTTCGCTCAACAACATGGCAAATGGCAGCGCCTGGCCAACGGCGACGCGTACGGCGGCGATCTGCGTTATCACGAGCCGGGCAACGGAAACAACGCCACCACGTGGACGTTCGACGCCCTGGAGCCCGGGCTGAGCTACCGGGTCTACGCTACCTGGCCCGACGCGGCCGATCCGGCCGTTGCCGGACGGCTTGCCGCCGATGCGCCGTTCGAGGTCTTTGACGATGAGAAGTCGGTCGGCCAATTGCGGGTCAATCAACAGGTTCCACCGGACGATCTCGAAGGGGAGGGCCGCGGTTGGCAGTTCTTGGGCGTCTATCGGATCGACTCGGGGACAATGACCGTCCGCCTCTCCGACGACGCTTCCGGTGTGGTGCTGGCCGATGCGGTCGTAACCGCCGCGGTCCGCGAGCAGACGGCCGCGCCGAAGGCCGCCCCATCCCGCGGCGGCGAAATCCTGCTGGCCGGGCAAGGATTCGCCGGCGGCGTGGTGGTGGACCGCCATGTCTTCTACAACCGCTCGGAATTCGACGACAACAACCCAGCGGCTAACGTCGATGACGACGACGCCGTCGCTCCACACGAGTGGACCGAAAGCGAGTCAGGTCCGGGGAATCCACCCGGCGAGAACCTCGGGAAGGTCGCCCTGTTGCCCGGGCAGACCGCCGCGTTCAACAACTACACCAGTTACAGCCGTGGCATCAACGGCGTGATGATCGACGTCGAAGGCCTTGACGGTACGCCGGTGATCGACGACGACCTCGAATTCTACGTCGGCAACGACAGCGATCCGGACAACTGGAGCAGTGCAGACGATCCGGCCTCAATCACCCTCCGCACGGGCGCCGGTACGAACGGGTCCGACCGGGTCACGATTATCTGGACCGACAACGATATCCGCGGCGAGTGGCTGCAGGTGCGGATGTTGGCGACCGACACTACGAATTTGGCCTCCGACGAAGTCTTCTACTTCGGCAACGCCCCGGCCGAGGCGGGCAACTCGACCACCGACGCGAAGGTCACGACCATCGACCTGTTATTGGCCAGGAACAATCCTCGCAACTTCCTCTACCCCGCAGCGATCGACTTCGGCGTCGATTTCGACCGGGACACGAACGTCAACGCGACCGACGTGCTGCTGGCGCGGAACAACCAGACAAACTTCCTCAACGCGTTGAACCTGATCAGCGTGCCGGCCGCGGACATCGAGATTATCCAGTTCTACACCGACTCCAACGAACTCAAGGTGAAATATATAATCAGCGGCGGCTACACGGAGGGGGACCCGGCCCCGGACTTCGACGTGAACATCTACAGTTCGGCCGACGGCGTCGTGCCCGAGACGCAGTTGATCGCGACCGAAACGGTTAGCCTCGCGAGCATGTTAGACGACGGCGAGCATATCTTGGACATCTCGCCGGACTTTACCGATCCGAAGGAGGACTACTATCTGATGGCCGTCGTCCAAGCCGACGTCGACGTAGCGGGGAACAACCTCCTCTTCGAGGGCGGCATCTTCCTCGACGACAACGACATCGTCCAGATCCACGGGAGGGACATCGTAGACCCGGAACTGGACAAGCAAGACCTGGTCGACCTGGACGTTGTCAAAAACGACCCCGGACCGAACGGCCCGTACACGGTGACGCTCGGCGACGAGACGCCACGCACGTTTACCAGCGCCGAGGTCACCGAGTTCCACATCCGCACGCACGACGGCAACGACGTGGTGACCACGCCCAAGGACTACATTGGAGGGATAGAGCAGTCCGAGATCCAAAAGGCGATGTGGGTCTTCGCCGGCGCCGGGCACGACATCGTCTATGGCGGCGACCTTGCCGATTGGCTCTACGGCGGCCCCGGCGACGACGACGTGTCCGGCCGGCCGGGCGGCGATTTCATCTACGGCCAGCAGGGCAACGACGCGTTGGAGGGCCACAACGGCAACGACCGCATCGAAGGCGGTGCCGGTGACGATATCATCGAAGGTTGGGGCGACTCGGACGAGATCTACGGCGGCCCCGGCGACGACACGATCCTCAGCGGAATGCTCCAGGGGGACCCGCCGGCCACACTCGACACGGGCGACCATGTCTACGGCGGCGACGGAAACGACCGAATCGACGGGTACATCGGCATCGACTACCTCTTCGGCGACAGTTGGAACGACTACGACCACATCATACCGATGATCGCGCCGGGCAACGACGAGATCTACGGCCACGACGGCTACGACCTCATCTTCGGCGGCGACGGCCACGACGATCTGTTCGGTGAAAGCGTCAACGACTTCATCAACGACGGCGACGGCAACGATAACGTCAACGGCGAGCCCGTCGACGGCAACCCACTGGTCGCTTATCCGCAGGTGGATCTGGTGGCGGACGTGGATGGGCTAGGAGAGTTCGATGCCTTCTACGGCAGCGATGACAATCGTGCGGAAAATGGTTTCTATGGCGGAAAGTTCGTGCATACGAGCCAAGCTCGGCAGAAAGTTGAGATCCACGTGCATGAAAACTCAATGGACTTGACGGGCTACGGTCTCCGGCTAGAGAACTCGAACCCGGACGCATTGCAAGTGTGGACCTCGGAGACCGGCGGGAGTCAAATTTCAACGCCGGCCGTGTGGACCATTGACGTTGACGTCCCCGCGGAAATCTACGTCGAGGGTCTTCAAGCCGACGTGGCCGAATTCAGATTGACGGTTCTCGATCCGATCAGCGGTGAACCGGTTGGCGACCGCCCACTCGCGGACTACATGCGGATCGTAGTGGCAGTTCCCTAGAACCTCAACCGCTCACACCATCATGCGAGAGAGAGAGGGAAGGATGACAAACGCAAGAAGGTCCATTCCGACGTGGCTGTTGGCGATCACGATCCTATGTGCCAACGCGGTCTGGATGCCCATCTCGACCCATGCGGGCACTTTGCTGGGCAGGGGCCAGAACGGCTGGGGGGAGTCTGACGTCCCCGTCGGCGGCGATTACGTTGCCGTTTCCGCGGGCTACGAGCACAGCCTCGCGCTGAAGGCTGATGGGTCAATTGTGACATGGGGCGCTCCCATCTGGGACCTCGACGAAGTGCCGCCGGGCAACGACTTCGTAGCCATTGAGGCCGGCGGGACGCACAGCCTCGCTCTGCGGGACGATGGGTCCCTGGTCGCTTGGGGCCGTCGTGAAATGGGAGCAACTCCCGTTCCTCCGGGCAACGACTACGTCGCCATTGCAGCAGACGGCTCGTTCAACTTGGCGCTGAAGGAAGATGGATCGATAGTCGGATGGGGATGGACCCATCTCGGTGCGGCGAATCCGCCTCCAGGCAACGACTTCATCGCGATTGCAGCCGGCGGCACGCACAGTCTTGCCCTGAAGTCCGATGGCTCGTTGGTCGGCTGGGGTGACAATCACTTCGGTGAGACAGACGTTCCAGCCGGAAACGATTTCGTCGCGATTGGCGCCGGAAGCAGTTACAGCCTTGCGATGAAGGACGACGGATCGTTGGTTGCCTGGGGCTACGACCTGTACGATCGGACCAGCGTTCCGCCCGGCAACGACTTCGTCGCGATTGAATGCGGGACCACACACGCGTTGGCGATGCGCGAGGACGGTTCGCTGGTCGGCTGGGGTGACAACCAGCGCGGCCAACTCGATATCCCCGCACGCACCGACTTTATCGCCTTCTCCGGCGGCGCCGGACACACGCTGGCTATCGTGCCGGAACCGTCCACACTGGTCTCACTCTCCTGCGCCGTCGTGGCGATCCTCCTGATAAAACGCCGACGCAGACGGACGTGAACAACTCAGGCATCAACATGACAAACGCAAGAGGACTCATCCCAACGTGGCTGTTGGCGATCACGATGCTACAAGCTAATGCCGTGTGGATGCCCATAGCGACCCGTGCCGGCACTCTGCTGGGCAGGGGCCAGAACGACTGGGGTGAATCTGATGTGCCGGTTGGCAGCGATTACGTTGCCGTTTCTGCGGGCTACAAGCACAGCCTCGCACTGAAGGCTGATGGGTCAATTGTGACATGGGGCGTTCCCATCTGGGACCTCGACGAAGTGCCGCCGGGCAACGATTTCGTAGCCATTGAGACCGGCGGCGTCGCGCTCTCGGCGGAGACCGACTGGACGATCGACGGTGACATGTCGTTTTCGGTCTACGTTGATGCTCAAGAAGCTAGTGGAGGTGAACTTACCTTGAGCGTTGTCGAGACGGTCGCGGGCCGGCCGCTTGCAGACGTGCTGAG
>JABMRB010000308.1 GCA_013202865.1 Candidatus Nealsoniibacteriota bacterium
GACGAGGTTCTCGGCGTAGGGCAGCCGCCGCCCATCGAACCGGTCGATCGCCACCTTCGTGCCATAGATACCCAGCGACCGGACGTGCTCGCGTGCGTTGCGAACGTTCTCCGCGTCGCGATCCAGTCCATGCACCAGGTAGGAATCGCGGGCACCCAACGCCGCAGTCAATCGCCCATCGCCACAACCGACGTGAACGACCAGCCCGCCTTGCACACCGGTGGCCTGCAAGATGTCGTCGGCCGTATCGGCAGCAGCCACACAGCAGAGCAGCGCTGCGGTGGCAAAGATCCCCGCCAACAAAATCTTATTCGTTGTCACGGCCGGTCCCATGCGTCGATCTCCTTCGTTGTCAAGCAAACCCCGTTCACCCACCGCCCCCCATTATCGCCAAACCGCCGCCGATCGCAACATGGGAGCGTGCCGGGTGGATCACGGGGGTGGCTGGGGCAAATAGATGTAGGCTGTCCCCGGAACTCCCCCGGAAAACAGGAAGAGCCCAAAAGAAACAACCCGCTGTCAACGCCTGACAACGGGTTGGAAGAGTGGGCGGCACGGGATTCGAACCTGTGACTTCTACCGTGTGAGGATAGCGCTCTAACCAGCTGAGCTAGCCGCCCTGGCGGCCGACGCGGTGCTGCGATCGGCCCGTTGATACGTAATCGGTCGCTGTGGCGTCCTAACTTTCGACAGGTTCTGCCTTCGGTTCGGCGCTGGGTGGCTCGAACTTCGGCGCGGTCGCCTCTTCGCGGTCGTCTGCGTCGTGGTGCGACGTCTCGGTGGTGGACGAGTGGGAAGCCACGTCCACGTCGTCCTCGATCCCGCGGATTCCCTTCTTGAACTCGACAATCCCCTTACCCAGGGAACGTCCGACCTCGGGCAGGCGCTTGCCGAACAACAACACGGCGATCGCGCCGATGATCAGCATTTCCATCGGGCCCGGTGAAAAGAAGGCCAGTACCACGTTTGTCATCTCGAATCCTCCACACGAAAAAAACTACTCGACCTTGCTGCCGGTGCCGTTCGTCTCGTCGGGCCGGCTCGCCTGATCCATGTCGTCCTCAATTCCCTTGACCCCCTTCTTGAACTCCACGATCCCTTTACCCATGGATCGCATCACGCTGGGAAGCCGGTTGCCGAACAGCAGCAACACGATCATCGCGATGATGAACATCTCCATCGGGCCGGGCATACCGAAGTATGCGAGCGGAAAATACATCGCCGAATCCTCGAGGGGTTCCAGGTAAGCTCTTCTATCAATTGTACTGGGGCCCGCCGCCGTGTCAAACGAGCCACCAGATTGCGGGCAAACCTCGTATCTTAATCGGCGTAACAAGGCCCGTCAACCGGCTCACCCCCCGCATTCGGGGTATGCGACAGCGATTTCGTGTCCAGGGATCGCAATAACTCGATCCGGTCGAAGCATGCCTCGCCGCCCATGGCCGTTGGTGCGATGCCGGTCAGCGTCAGCGGGCCGAAATCTTTCCAGAGGTCGCGGGTGACGACCACCCAGGCTCTGGGGGGCTGCTCGGAGATTCGTACGGCCTGCCAGCCGGTTGTGTTTCGGCCGCTGACGTAGCGGAGTCGCGAGCTGTCGGGCGGCGGCCACCGGCCGTCGGCGGCCAACTCGATCATCACGCCCTCGCCGGCCGGCTGCCGCCAGGCGAAACGCAGGTAGCGAAACTCACCCGGCCCGGGTCGCTCGGCAATGCGATACTCCCAGCCGGGAATTCGCGCGGAGAACCGCTGCGGCGGCGTCACCGCCAGACACTCCTTGCCGGAGAACGGACCGTCGGTGCTGATCGTTGCCGTTCCGGTGCCTTCGATCAGGGCTTCGGCCAGCGACCGCTCGTCGTCGAACAGGGTCAGCACGGGTGGCTCGGCCGGGCCGACTTCCTTGCGCAGAAAGGCGATTAGGTCGGCCAGATCCTGGGGGCTGACCTCCTTTTCCAGGTTCTCGGGCATCATCGACAGCGACGAAGCCTCCATCTGGTCGATGTTCTTGCGGAGGATCGTCTGTTCGGCCCCCTCTTCGCGTCGCAACGTGACGCTGGTTGCCGTCTCGGCGGCCAGCAAGCCGGTGAATATCCGTCCGGCCTCGGTCACCACGGTGTAGTTGGCGTATCCTGTGGTGATCTGGTTGCTTGGGTCCATCACGTCGGAGACGAGCGTTTCGTCGGCCCTTGTGCGTGCGGACGACAGATCGGCGCCGACGGCGTATCCCTCCTTGCCGAGCTTGTGACACTTGGCACACTGAGCACTGAAGACCTTCCTGCCCCGTGCTGCGTCCCGCTTCAACGACAGCGCCCTGCGATATCGCTCCAGGATTTCGCGACGGTCTTTCTGTCCGGTCCGGCCTGACAGCAGCGCCTTCGCGCGGCGGGCAATCTGGGCGTCGGAATCTTCCAGAAGTTGCAACCGGCGGAAGGAATCGAGTCCGGAGACGCCCACGCGACCGGTCTCCATGGCGTCCAACAGCCCGGGCAACCGGTTCCGCCGGCCGAAGGCGGCGTCGATCACAGCGGCCCGAAGCTTGGGCGTGTAGGTCTTGAAGTTACGCAACAACAGCGTGGCCACCTGCGGGTCGTCGGCCGAGGAGATCACCTCGACGGCGGCCAGTTGAAGGTCGAGCGGGTGACGGGGATCGAGCAGTTCCCCGGCCGTCGGTGCCAGCACGTCCAGCGGCGCCCCAGTTAGCATCATCACGGCAGCCCGCCGCTGTGGGAGGTCGTTGGCGGGGTCCAGTGCGATCTTTCGCGCCGCGTCGAAGGCCGCCTTCATCTCGGGGGCCCGCTGCAACTGGACCAAACCGGCCACGCGAAGGGCAAGCTGCTGCACCTCCGGATTGCCGCGGACAAGCAGCTTCCGCAGGCCTTCAGCCCCCGCCGCCGAAGCGAGCGGTTGCGGGCGGCCTCGCTGGAGCCCCTCGACCAGTCCTTTCAGACACGCGGTTTGCAGCGGGACGAATTCTGCGGCGTCGCCTGCGCGGTCTTCGCCGAGGACCGAGAGCACACGGCCAGTCTCTTCGCTGTCGTGCCGGGCACCGACAACCGCGCCGAGTGGCTCGACGAGCTCGCGGGCTTTGCCCACAGCGGCACTGCGCCCCTCGCTGCCGGCGGCACTGCGGCGAAGCAAATCGACCAGGAACCGATCGGCCGAACCGGACACCGAACTGAGCACGGCCGCCGGCATCCACTGCCGGTCGGCACACCGCGCAGCTAATTGCGCCAAGGCCCCCATCGCCCGGGGATCGTTGCACTGGCCCAAGGTCAACGCCAGTTGAAGCTGCACGCGGGGATGCTCGTCGGCAGTCATGGCGAGGACCTTTTCCGTCAACTCGCCGTGCCGATCGAGCCACGGTTCGGCCAGCCGCAGGGCGTGCATCCGCACGGCGAAATGCGGATCGTCCAGGGCCTCTGTGACCGTCGCCGGCTGCAAGGCGTTCAGTCCTTCCAGCGTGTAGAGGGCGTGCATGCGCGACTGCGGCGTGTGGCCGGTGCGAACCAGAGCAACGAGCGATTCGACGATCGACCGGTCGCCCCGCTCGACCAGCAGACGTTGTGCGGTCGTCCGCCACCAGAAGTTGTCGTCGGCAAGCCGGCCGACCAATTCCTCGGCGGAAGCCTTGGTCAGATCGAACTTCTGCGGCCGCTCGGTCGTGTCGGCCACGATCCGCCAGATCCGCCCACGATTGCCGCCGGCGATCAGCGATTCGATGTAGAGCTGTTGGAGATATCGGGGGATGGCCGAGTAGTCTTCGATCACGTCGCGATACATATCGACCAGGTAGAGCGCACCGTCTGGCCCGGTCAACAGGTTAACCGGCCGGAACCACTGCTCGGTCGACGTGAGGAATTCCTGCTTCAAGTCCTCGCGCGGCCGGCGGACCGTGTAACTCGTTCCTTCGGGCAGCAACAGGCAGCGATGGACCAGATTCTGGGCGTTGTCGACGCTGAAATGGTTGCCGCGAAATTCGGCCGGGAACTCCGCCGCCTGGTAGACCGCCTGGCCGCTGGCCGCGGTGAAATAGCCGTTGGCCGTTGCCTCCATCACGCCGTAGAATTTCACCCAGGCCGGATCGGCGGCGCGGGCACGACGCCAGGGGTCGGGCTTGCTGGCCGGGAAAACGCGGGCCGGATGGCCGTAGCTGCAAACGTTGACCGTCAGGTTCGGTGCGGCGAAGAACGGGTTTCGCGCAAGGTACCGATACGGCAGCGGGGCCACGTAGAGGGCATGTTGCTGGTTGGTACACAGGAATCGGTCGCCGAAGTCGTTGATCGCCTGCCCGAAGCCCGAGGTGCGACCGCCGGCCGGCTGAAGTTCGCTGCCGTCGGATTTGAAGCGGAAGCAGACGGAACTCAATTGGACCTCGCCGTCAAGGTGCGGCCCGCGGATCGTCCCACCGCTGCCGCCGCCGCTGGTGCCGTAGATCCAGTTGTCCACGTTCCAGCGGGGGTTGTTGATCCGCGTCCACAGTTCGCCGACACCGAAGCCGGTAAAGAGCGTCTCGCGAATTTCTGCCTTGCCGTCACCGTCCCGGTCGGCCAGATAGACGATATCCGGTGCGCAGAGCACGATCGCACCGTCGCGGGCGGGTACCACTCCGTAGCACGGCGGCAGTCGGTCGGCCAGCACGGTCGAACGATCCATTTGGCCGTCGCGGTCGGTGTCTTCCAGCAGCTTGACCGTGCCGTATTGTTCCTGCTCGGCGCGGCGGATCGCGTCGGGGTTGGCCGCAATGCGTCGCACGGCCTTGTCGAGCACGCCCGTCTCGTTCTGTTGCAGAACGTCGAGGTAGCCTTCGAGGTTGTAACCGTGGATTTCGCAGACGAGGATTCGGCCTCTGGCATCGAAGGCCATCGCCACCGGATCGGCCAGATGGGGCTCGGCGGCGACCAACTCGATGCGAAATCCATCGGCCAGCCGGAACAGCTTTTGGCTTTCGCTCGGCGGCAGCGGTTTCGGCGCATCGGTAGCCAGCGCGATCTCCCCGCCGTGCGCCGTGTCGATACAGCCCGGCCGCCACGCGACGAGCACCAGCAATGAAACGACGACTAATAGGGACCTTGTCATGGTCTTTCGCGTGGGCAGGTCCTTATGTCGGCGGGGGCGTAACCGTTCATACGCCAGTGAGCCTACACGAGCGGCTGGCAGACCGCAACCTTCGGGGGGCGGCGGGTCGCCTGATCTTGGCGGTGCTGGGCCATCTTGACGACTCGGCGGGCTGGTCAAGAAGCGGAGGGCTTCCGGGTTGAGCATGTCAGAACTGGCGGCGACGGTGGCGGCGGCCGGGCGGGCTGAGTCCTTCCAGCCCATGTGCCCTACTGTCCAATACCCCGCCGATTGGGTAGGCTGATGTGGTCGGGCGTCCTTAGCAGTCGCTCCGTGGAAGACTTCTAATCAAGTCGTGGGATGTTTGCACCGGGGAAGAAAGCACATTTTACCTGGCTTATCAAGACAGATTGGCAATTTTGCAATCAGTGACTGCAAAATCCAACATCAGGCGGAAAGTGCAATCGGCGACTGCAGATTTGGCGGAAGGCTCAAAAAGCCAGTCACCGTCTGGCCAATTCGCGATTCCCCAGTTGCTCGCCGAGGAGTTGTCGACCACAGCACCCCGCCCATTCATCCTGAGCTGGACGCACTACGTCTTCCTCCTCAGTATCAAAAACCCGGACGAGCGAAGCTTCTACGAGATCGAAGCTGCCGGTCAGAATTGGACGGTCCGCGAACTCAAGCGGCAGTTCGACAGCAGTCTCTACGAACGTCTGGCTCTCAGCCGGGACAAGGCCGGCATCAACAAGCTGGCCAGCGAAGGGCAGACGGTCACGCAGCCACTCGATCTGTTGAAGATCGAGCACTTTCTGTTGGAGCTTGGCAAGGGATTCCTGTTTGAGGCTCGACAGAAACGGTTCACGTTTGACGGCGATCACTACTTTATCGACCTCGTCTTCTACAACCGGTTGCTCCGCTGTTACGTGCTGATCGATCTGAATCATCCTCTGCAAGCAAAAGAACAAGGCCCTGGTGGAAATCACGCTCCCCAAAGACGCCAATATCCACGCCCGCGAGTATCAACTGTATTTACCGAGCAAGGAGGAGTTGCAAAAGAAACTGGTCGAGTGGGCGCGGGAAGTGGAGGCGGGCGATGAGTGAGCAGCGGCGAGGAAATCGTGCATCGCAGCCCCGAGGAAATCATGGACGAAATCGCGGCGTTGGACGGCAAGAGCGCGGAAGTGCTGGTGAAGATTCGGGGGCTGCTATGAAGAACGGATGGCACAAAGAGAAGCTCGGCGATGTCTGTGGGTTTGTACGTGGCCCCTTCGGTGGCAGCCTCAAAAAGTCAATCTTTGTCGAGGATGGCTTTGCCGTATACGAGCAGCAGCACGCAATCTGCGACCAGTTTGATGAGATTCGATACTTCATCGACGACGCGAAGTTCAACGAGATGCAGCGTTTTGAACTTCGTCCGAATGATTTGATCATGAGTTGCTCAGGGACGATGGGAAGAGTGGCGATCGTTCCTGACAACATTCGGCGCGGGATTATCAATCAGGCGTTGTTGAAACTCACGCCATCGGACGCCGTCACTTCCGAGTTCCTTAAATACTGGATGGACAGCAGCGTCTTTTAGGAGAGCTTGAAATCGCAGTCTGGGGGAGCGGCAATCCAGAACGTTGCGTCTGTTCGGATTTTGAAGGAGATTGAAGTCTCTCTGCCCGAAGTTCACGAACAGCGGCGGATCGTTGGCATCCTGGACGAAGCGTTTGACGGCATCGCCACCGCC
>JABMRB010000309.1 GCA_013202865.1 Candidatus Nealsoniibacteriota bacterium
AAACGACCATCTATTTGACGAATCCGGCACGAAAACGTTCATGTCTTCGAGGAGCATTTTCCAAGAAACACGCGAGAATTCTAGCCCCGAATCCGCCTGCGGACAGACACTAGCTACAAAGCCGCCAATCCTCCGCCAGATTGACTTCCACCGTCCAACTTTTCACACTATACCCGTCGTCCATTCCGGGCAACAGGGCCCCGCCGTCCGCGTCTACGCCACAACCCTCCAGGAGGTCCCGCGCTTCCGATGGAGCGGAAACAAGCAGATCTGGTGGCGAGACGGCAAGCCGGGAGACAAACTGGTGCTGGCGTTCGACGTCGAGAAGGCCGGCAAGTTCTCGCTCAACGCCGCACTGACCATGGCCGTCGACTACGGCATCATTCGCCTGTCGCTCGACGGCAAACCGCTGGGCGAACCGATCGACCTGTTCAACAACGGCGTGATCACCCGCGTGTTCGAGTTCGGTACCCACGAACTGTCGGCCGGGCAGCACAAACTCTCCGCCGAGATCACCGGCGCCAACCCCAAGGCGGTCACCGCGCACATGTTCGGCGTCGACTACATCAAACTGGCCCCGGCCAATTAAGACCGAGGCCGTTTGCAGTGACCGTCCGAGTATTTAGCCCCGGGTGAACACACCCGGGGGCCGCGCAAACACACCCAAACTAGAATCCAATCCCGATCGAAATCCCCGACCCGTGGTAGCTTATCCCGCGACGGGGAACGTAGTACGGCTGGGCGTACGGAACCACCACGCGCGGCCGAACGTAGACCGGCGGATGGTAAACCGGCGGATGCACGACGACCGGAGGACGCATGTAGCCGTAGCCGTGTCCGTAGTACCTCGGCGCGTACTGATAGCCGTGATGGCCGCGGGGGACACGGGCCACTTGGTGGACCACCACGTTGGGGCCGCCGTGATGCATGCCCGCGCCATAGATGGCCTTCTGATACGACCGTACGCCGCCGGCGCTGGCCTGATTGGCTGCTACGCAAACCACCGCGACCGCTGCGACTAGAAGTGCGATTTTTCTCATCACGTGTTTCCTTTCGTGTTTCCGGGGGGGCAGGTTTCTATGACCCTGTAACGCACGCCTTGTGCCAAAAGAACAAACGCTTCCGTAACGTGTTGGTGTATAATATGTTAGGAATCCACGCCCACCTCGTCGACGCGGCAGAAATCGCCTGGGTGTAGTCAGAATGACCACAACTGCGCGTCGCGATAGTGACACCCCGGCGATTGACCGCTTGGCATCGGGCAGCTACCCTTTGTCGCAATAGAAGTGGCTCACCCAAGAGTAGCTGTATGACCGACGGACCCTCAATCGCCGCATTGCTCATCCCGGCCGCCTGCCTGGCTGCCGTGCTGGCCGCCGGTGCGTGGCTCGGACGGCGGAACTCGACCGGCGACGCCTTCCTGCTGGCCGACCGCTCGTTGCCCTGGGGGTCGCTGGGACTGAGCTTGTCGCTGGCCGGTATGGCGGCCGCCTACTTCTGCGCCATGCCGAACGAGGCCTATTGGGTCGGGCTGAAGTTCATCTTCGTGCCCGCGATGATCTGGACTTCGCTGCCGATCGTACTCTGGTGCGTTGTGCCGCTCTACGGAACGCTCGAACTCGACTCGGTCTACGAGTACCTCGAACTCCGCTTCAATCCGACCACCCGGGCGGTGGCTGCCGGCGTCTACCTGGTCGGCATGTTGCTGTTGCTCGGCGGTCTGCTCGTGTTGCCCTGCCGGGCGATGAACCTTGGCACCGGGCTCAATATGCCGGTGCTGCTGACGCTGCTTGTCACCGGCTCGGTCGCCACGCTCTACACACTGCTGGGCGGCATGAAAGCGACCGTCTGGACCGACGTCGGGCAACTCGCGCTGATGGCCCTGGCGATCGTGCTGCTGCTGGCGGCGATCTCCAACGTGTTGGCCGACGACGGGGGGCTCTCGTGCGTGTCGGAAGTGGCCGGCGAACTGAACCGAACCAACGTCGTCACCCCCGTCTTCGACCAGTCGGCCGAGTGGAACGCCACGGCGGCCGGATGGTCGGTCGTCTCGGCCGGGTGGTCGATCTGGGCCTTTGTGCCGATGCTGGCTATCGTTTCGATCTTCTTCTTCGTTGCCGATCAGTCGACCCTGCAACGACTATTGGCCGCCCGTGACCGGCGCGACATGACGCTCAGTTACCTGCTCGGGTGCGGGGCGTTCAGCCTGTTGGTTCCGGCCGTGATGTACGTCGGGCTCGGGCTGCTGGCCGTCTATCACGTCAAGGCACAGGACGAAATGCCCGCCGCCTGGGTCGTTCGCACGGCGAGCGACCCCCAAACGGGCGAGCCGCTGATCGGGCCGGAGACCGTGATCGACCGGACGACCATCGAGCAACTGGTGGCCGATCGTGCGATCCTCGATCCGAACCTGGGCCAGCCATATACCGACCACAGCGAGCTGCTAACCGCCCGCGACGAAGTGAACATCGACCGGCTGGCCACTCGAGCGGTCAGCCGGCCGGACCGAAAGCGGTCCTTCAGCAGAGAGCGGCCCAAACGGCGGGTAGGCGGCGAACGCCTGTTGCGCAACGGCGGCGACCAACTCCTCTGGCACTTCGTCCGGCAGCGACCGGCCCTGGCCGGCGTGGTGGCGGCGGCACTGCTGTTGGCCGCCATGGCCGTGCTCGACTCGGCGCTCAATGCGCTGGGTACCGTGGTGGTGATCGACTTCCATCGACGCTTTGGTTGGGCCGAGCGCTGGCTGGCCCGGCGATGCGGCAAGCTACCCGACGATCTGGACCAAACCGACGAGTTGCGGCTAGCCCGGCCGGTTGTCGGCGCGTTGGGGGCGGCCGTGGTGGTGATCGCGGTGGTCGTGGCCCAGTTCGGCGGCGGACTGGGATACGTGCTGGCCGTGCTGAGCCTCTTCGCCGGCCCGCTGCTGGGCATCTTTCTGCTAGGACTTTTCACGCGTCGCACGACGGCCCCGGCAGCCACCGCGGCCTTGGCAATCGGCATCGTCACGGCCGCCTGGGCCACGTTCGGCCATCACGTCGGGTCGGCGGCGATCTGGCCGTTCGACGGCAAGCCGCTCAGTTGCTTCTGGCCCATATCGTTCGGCTTGGCGGCCACACTCGCAGTCGGCTGGCCGCTGAGTTTCATCGTCGGCCCCCCCAAATCGCGCCGCGAGCTAACCGGCCTCGTCGCCAGCCTCGGCCGCTGGGGACACCTGCTGGAAGTCGAGAAGGTCGTCAGCAGCAGAGACGAAGAGATCCACTGGATCGAAACCGACGACCCGCCGCAACAGCCGTGGCGGTAGGCCGACAGCCATTAGTTGTTGTCTCATTTTCCTGATTGCGACGTTCGCAGACGTTGTACGATGGCCTTCCGAGGCCGTCGCCATCGAACACACCAACCTTTCCGACGGCCTCGGAGGGCCATCGTACGGGTTTTCGGACAAAGCTTAGGCTCCGGGAGTTCCGCGGACAGCATACACAACTATTGGCTACGGCAGGCGGTTCTGCTACGATTTGTGGCACGGCTCGGCCTTGATCGTAACCTTGCCAAATGCTAGCAGTTTTGTTGGCTGTGGGGGGCAATTG
>JABMRB010000004.1 GCA_013202865.1 Candidatus Nealsoniibacteriota bacterium
ATTCAGCAGTCACGCCCCCCGGCAGGGGCAGCGTGGGCGTCCCTGCCTTTGCGTCCTCAAAGGGTCGTTTGATGACGCATCCCGCAATACCTATGAGTTGATGACACAATCCGTCGAATACGGACTGTGCCGTTGCCGCATCAATCCTCATCGATGACTCCAAACGTCGTCTGAGATTCATGCTGCCGGCGAACGTGAAGTCCGTGTTTTCAAGGGGTTTCGATGTGAGCTGAGTATTTTGACCGCACGGGGTTAGGCGATCCGGCCTAGTACACGGGAGAGATTACGATGATTCTGAGCTGAAGGGGAGACAGGGTTTCGGTTCGCGTGACGGTGTTTTCGCGCAACTCGATATTGCCGATACCGCTGGGTGTAATCTCGGATACTTGAAACTTTCCAGACGTTAAGCCATATTCGGATGGATTAACGGCATAGGAGAACGTGATTTCCCGGTCAACGTAATTGGCAATAACGACGGCCAGATTGCCGTGTTCGCTTTGCCACAGGCGGGCTTCAGCGCTCGGCAGCGAGGCGGTACGTTGCTTCTCGTACATTCCCCAGCCCATCCCGGCTTCGGAGAAGGTGGGCACTTTGTTTGTTGGAGCAAGCGGTTTGATCAGCCGTCCGTAGGTTAAGAACTCTTCTCCGGCCAGGCGATAGCGACCACACTGGCGCAGATACTCGACCTTCTTTGCATGTTCGGGCTCGAACAGTCGCAGGTCCATCCACCCGTTCTGACGCCCGTCGATCAACGCCTGTCCTTGGGAGTAGTTGAAGTAGTTGTCGCCCCGCTTGTAGTCACAGGGGCTGCCGAAGAAGATCGTGTATCCGGAATAGACGAGTTGCAGGAGAGGGATTTCGCGGTCACTGGGCTGTCCCCAGGTAAGATTTCCGTCCAGAAGGTCGAAGAATATCTCGGAGGCCCCTTCGGATGTCATAATGCTCTGCTCGTCGTGTTTTCGGGCGGCACTGCGTGCCTTGCGAAGCAGCTCACGGCAGCCCTCGGCCCAATAGTTTCCGCCTCCCAGAGGATGTCCGTGTCTCTCGTCGAAACAGAGTTCGTGATAAAGGCCGGAGACCTGATCGACGTAGACTCCGTTGACGCCGTAGCGAGCCGTGAGGTTGCCGACGAGCGAGGAAATCTCGTCCTGCCATAATTCCTGATGGGTACACATCGAAAGAAGTCGGCCGGCGCGTTCGGAGTAGAAATGATGTCGGAGACCTCCGGCCTCGTCCCGGACCGCATGGGGAGCGAATCTGTCCCAATCCGCGATGTTCATGTCGGCACTGGACCCGTTGATATAGGGCATGACGATCATGTCGGCGTTGACCAGCTCCTCCACTCTTTCCTTGAACCCGTCCTTGGCGGGCAGAAAATGAGGGTATTCGTTGTCGAACGGCATGTGGTGCCAATGGTACCATTGCAACCCTACCGGAACACCCAAGCGTTTTCTTGCCTCCAGGAGAGGAAGATTCATCTCGTGCGGCGTGCCCTCCTTTCCCTGCCACTCCCATCCGTCACGGATCCAAACGCCTACTCCCTTAATGCTATCGGGGATATCTTCTCTTTGGGACAACGGTCCCATCCGTGCCCATTTCTGCTTCAAGGTCCACGGTCGGTAGCGGTGAGCTGCCTCTACCCAACCACCTTGATAGACGCCGAACTCGACCGGATAATAGTCGGGATAATCCGACCCGGCCACGCCCATGTTGTCGGGAAAGTGCTTTATGTAGATTCTCTCTCCCGGTTCCGGCACATAGGTCCTGTGTCTACGGCCCTCATAAACGACCGGGTAGCGCTCGCTCTTGAGGCCCTTGATCGGTTCCACCTTGAAATCCTTGGCACGAGCCTCGACGTCTTTGGTTGCGAGATAGACCGCGTTGGTCCCTCGGTTGAAAGACATGAACTGCATCGGCCACCCGCCTCCGGGATATCGGCCCCAAATCGGCTCGGACCATTTCGGCAGAAGTTGACCGCCGCTGGCGAAAACAGGCCGCGCGATGTCGTACTCGCCGGCGGACGGAAACCCGTTCACAATCGGAAAAAGCACCGCCCACAGGCCCCAGTAATCACTGCGGTTGTCCACGGCGATCCGCCACTGTGCAACGCCGTCACCCACGGGAAGGTCGATAGTGACCGTAACGCTCAGCACCTTATCCTCGAGCCACCAGCGAATATCCTTCCATTGCAGCACGGCTCTTCTGCTTCCATCGGCAAACATTTCGATGCGGTGATGTGTGCAGGGCTTGTAGTTGTTCGTGATGGTGTAAACCTGAGGCCCTTTGCCCAGCGCCAACTCCCAAAGGAGGTGTTTCCCCTCGACCGGCCGGATGTGATTGAAACCCGTTGCGCGGTCGACCATGCCTGCAAGCCCCATCGTCTCCGGCTCGAATTCAAATCGAACATGTTTGTTTTCAAGAACTACAGCGCGAGCCGGCTTAGTGTTTTCGGCCGTCTTTGTGGTTCCGGCCTCCGATTCCGCTATGGCTACAGGAGCGAAAACGAAGAAAACAGCCGCCGTCAGTAGAGTTGCAAGTACGTTCTTCATGGTATCACCTGATGTATCGTACGTTTCTTCAAAGGGCAACGGAATTCCCGGCGGCCGCTGCTTTCGGAACCAGCATGAGTTTCTCGCCGGGCTTTGTGTCAAACCGAAGCGTGGCGCCCGACATCTCTTGGTGTTGCTTGTCGTCGCGCAACACACTTACTGTCTCGTGCGGCCAGGGGTTCAGGAGCACGCAGTCCCTTCCCTTCTCGCTTTCAATGACAACACTCCCGATCTTTCCGTTGTCGACGGCACTCGAAACGAGGAAGGCGCCGAACGTTCTGAGCCGATAAAAGGAGGCCTTTTGGTTCGTGGGGAAGACGGGAAACACGCGGATGACGTCGTTGTGGCTTTGCAGCATCATTTCGTTTATCATGCCGGGAACCCCGCTGCACGTCTCAATCCCCCCGCCGCCAGCGTTGATCCAAAGGTTCGGATAGGCATACACCTCGATCTTTTCCCTAGCTTTGGCCAGAAGGAAATCGGGATCATATCCCACGCGCGCCGCTGCGATGAAAACCGTTTGGAAACCATTCCCGTCATTTATCCATCGGCTCTCATCCCACCGTTTCATGTCGTCGAGGATCATCTGCCGGTCCTTGGGCGAGGAACTCAAGCCGATATTCGTGGCCGGGTATACGAGAGCATGTAGCATAATACGGCTCAGCCCGACGACATGGGCCGCCGAACCGTCTCCCCCTTCGCACGCGCGGAACCGCTTCCTGCCGTCTTCCACATGGACGGGAAACTCGCTCAAGTTGGCCAGAATGTGTTCCCATTTGGCGAGCCGATTCTCGTCGACCTCAATGTCGCAGCTAATGCAGGTCATCGACTTGAAAAACGCTCGCAGAAAGCCGATTGACGTGATGGGGTTGAAATCTCCGTAGCCCTTTTCCCACCCCTTCCCTTGCCAGGGGCCGACTTCGCCGTAGCTGTCGTTGTAGATCACGTACCTTCCATCCTCAAATGTCAGGTAGTCTTCCCAAAACGTTGCCACGGCGGATAAATACGGATAGACCTTGCGAATGTAATCCTGGTCATAAGTGTATTGATAACGCAGGAGCATGTTCATGGCCGCAAAGACGGCGTTGCTCTTCTGCCCCAGGAACATGGGCTGGCCGGTCAGGTCCTCATAGGAGTCGCTTCCGAACTTGTCCCGGTAGATCCGGTCCATCGTTTGCTTGTTGAAGAACCGTGAAGCCTCGCCTTTGGGCCCAATGCCGACGGGCGCATAGACGCCCCTCTTGCCGAGGTACTTTCTCGCGTTCTCCTCAAACACGTCCAACCCTTCCAGCAGCGGCGCGTCGTAAGAATCGGTCAACTCGACCCGATTCGAGGAACAAAGGGCCCAGAAAGGCGCTTCGTGATTGTAGTTCAAGTGAATGTCACCCGACCAAGCCAGGCGGTCCATGGTAATCCAATTGCCGTAAAGCCCCGGGGGAAAGTTTTCGTTCCTGCTGCAACATGCCATGATGTAGTGAGAGGCATAATAGTGCTTTTCAATCAGCTTGTCTTCCAACTCGACATACGACTTCGCCCAGAAGGCTTGCCACCAATTGTCGTGCTGCTGCTTCAACTCCCCAATGTCAACGGCGGTCAACCCGCGTAGCTCGTTTCGTGCGTCGGCGTCATACTTGGGCGACTCATGATTGGTGACTACCGAGCCAACCACCGTAACGGGTTCATTGGGATTCAGGGTGAATGAAGTTCCGTTGGCCCCAAACACGCGAGTAGCAATGATTGCTTCGCTGGGATACACGAGATCATCCGAGTTGAACTTGCGCGTAGCCCAAAGAACGTGGCCATCGAGTCCCTTTGCCGTTTTCGCGCCATATCCGTCCTTGACCCAAAGGTCAAGCTGCACTTGTACCGGCTTATCGCTTGCCGAAAGTTCGAGAACGATCAGGTTTTCAGTGGCCAACACCCGGGCATCCATGCTCACGGTATTTCCCTTCGTGGCAAACCTGGAGGCGATGGCCGACTCGTAGAGGATCTGCTCGACGTGGTAAGTAGCGTCTTCAATCGCATCAATGCCGACGTCAATCCCGCCAATCAGACTTGGTCCACATTGCTTGAAGTCCGGCCCCGATTTCCAAAAATCATTCTTGGAAATCCAGTACCGTTGTCTCTGCGGCAATCCGCTCACGGTCATGCCGATGTCACCGTTGCCGGTAATCGGGCCGTCAACGACGTGGAAGGAGGGCACATGTTTGGGCGGACGTATGAATACCGCCTTGTGCCGCGAAACGATCTGCTTCGAAGTGATCGTGTCGGCCGGTGCCTGTAAAACCCAGGGTTCGGCAATCACGCAAACGGCAAAGAGGTAGAATGCGACGTAGCGAACGGGAACTGTCATGTTGTTTGCACTCGATTTGGAGGGAGTTTGGCCCACGGCGAGCATTTTACCAAATAGCACACCCGGATGCACGGCGGTTGCGGTCAGATTCCAAGGTGCCCGATACTGGCCGCCCATAACATGCCAGTGCTACGCGGGAACGTGGTAGAGATCAGTGGATTAGCCGGATCGGTAGGATTCGCTCTCGGCATCAAACGCAGGGCAGGCATGGGACGCCGCAGGTGGATGGCGAATAGAGTCCCACAATACCGTCCACTCTTGGGATAGCCCAAACACGGGGCCGAATTCCCTCGGCCCCGGGCCAACCGTCATTGGCTTGACGGTCGGCTTCGGCCGAGATTCTGGGATGCGAAGCCGATGAATTACCAGGTTTTCAAGGAGTTTGAGTGTCGGCTCAGTATTTTGGCCCTACGATAGTCGTGGAAAAGCCAGTTGTGGTGGTTCACAGTGCATCCTCTGGCTTTCGTTTGTTTACTCCGATCTCAGCGCCTCGATCGGCTCCAAGGCCGCGGCCCGAACGGCGGGATAAAGGCCGAAGGCTA
>JABMRB010000310.1 GCA_013202865.1 Candidatus Nealsoniibacteriota bacterium
AAGCGCGAAATCGAGACGCTCAAAGGACGGCTCGAAGCACAGGACATCGGCGTGACCGTACAGACCAGCGACCAGCTCTTCTCCTCGCTGGCGGAATTGCAGCCGTACGACTCCGTGGTGCTGGCCAACGTGCCGCGGGTCAGCGGCGAGGGCATGGACGTCTACCACTTCACCGACGGCCAGATCCAGATGCTGGTCCGCAACACCCAGCAGATGGGCTCCGGGCTGGTAATGCTCGGCGGTGAAAACAGCTTCGGCGCCGGCGGCTGGACCGGCACCGAACTGGAAAAGGCGATGCCCGTGGACTTCCAGATCAAGAGTGCCAAGGTCGAAGCCCGCGGGGCCCTGGTGATGCTTATGCACGCCTGTGAAATCCCCCAGGGCAACTCCTGGGAGAAGAAGATTGCCCACGAGGCGATCCGCGTGTTGGGTAGCCAGGACTATTGTGGGCTGTTGCAGTGGACCGGCAACGATCAGTGGCTATGGGGCAAGGGGCTCAGCCCGGTCGCCGGTAACCGGCAGCAGATGATGGCGGCCGTCGACAAGATGACCCCCAGCGACATGCCGTCGTTCGACCCGGCAATGAGGATGGCCCTGGCCGGCTTCCGCAAAGTGCCTCAGGCGGCCGTCAAACACATGATCATCATCAGCGACGGCGACCCCTCCTTCGTCAACAAGAACAAGATGATCGCGGCGTACAGAAACGATCAGATCACGATCTCGACGGTGGCAATCGGGGCCCACGGCGCGGCCAACAGCCAACTGCTGAAGGATATCGCTGCCGGAACCGGCGGCAAGTACTACAACCCGCAAAAATCCACCGCCCTGCCGCGAATCTTCCAGCGCGAAGCCCGCCGCGTTGCCCGGCCGTTGATCTGGAACAAGAGTCCGGTAAGGCTGGCCGTCGATATTCCCCACGAAATGATCGCCGAGCTACAAGGCAACATGCCTCCGATCGGCGGGTTTGTGATGACCGACCGCAAGACCAATCCGTTGGCCGAAGTCCATCTCTATGCGCAGGAGGCCGCCGGAAAGGAAAACAGCACGGTCCTGGCAAGCTGGACCTACGGGGCCGGGCGGGCGGTCGCCTTCACCAGCGACACCGGCAACAAGTGGACGACCGGCTGGGTCGGCGATGTCGCCTACGATAAGCTGTTCGGCACGATGATCCGCTGGTCGATGCGTCCGTCGGGCGGGGCCGACGAATTCTCCATCGTCAGCGAGGTGGCCGACGGCGAGGTCCGCATGATCATCAACGCCCTGGATAAGAAGGACAATTACATCAACTACCTGAACATGACCGGCACGGCAGTCGGGCCCGACCTGAAACCGATGCCGATGCGGGTCGAGCAGACCGCCCCGGGCCGCTACCTGGCTACGTTCCCCGCCGGCGATGCGGGAAGTTACTTCGTGGCGGTCAACCCGGGCGGCGGGCTACCGATGGTCCGCACCGGCGTGAACGTTCCCTACAGCGACGAATTCCGCGATCGCCAGGCCAACGACGAGTTGCTCACCGAACTGGCCGCGATTCGCCCCGAGGGAGGCAGGGCGGGCGTGAAGATCATTGCCAAAGGACCCGGCAAGAGCCCCAAGTCGCTCATGTGGGCCGACACGTTCCGCTTCGAGCCGGGCGATCTGGTCAAGGCGAGCAGTAGCCAGGACGTCTGGCAATACGTGCTGATGGCCTGCTGCGTGCTGTTCTTCTTCGACGTCTTCTTCCGCCGCGTGCAGGTCGACCTGATGTGGGTACCCGCGTCGATCGCCCGGGCGTGGGGCCGAATGCGAGGCCTGGAAGTCGAGACGGCACCCACTGCGCAGATCGAACGCCTCCGCAGCCGCAAGGCCGCGGTCGGCCGGAAGATCGAACAGCTTCGCACCGAAGCCCGCTTCGAGCCGACCTCGCAGCAGGTCGCCGACGTCGCCGAGTTGGACAAGGCACCCGGGCCCGGCGTGTCCGGTCTGAAACCGGCCGACCAGACCGGCCCGTCGATCGTGCCCGATCAATCCACCGAAGAAGAGAGTTATACCGAGCGCCTGTTACGAGCCAAGAAGAAGGCGTGGAAAGACAAGGACAATTAGCCGCTTGCGGCTTAGCCCGGTTTCCGGAAGAGAACGCAACCAACCTCACAGGATCAACGTATGAGCATAGCCGAAACCATGGAGCGACGGGCCCGGGAGTTCGTCGAGCGTTACACCGCGGTTCGCCAACAGATCGGTCGGGTGATCGTCGGACACGACGAGATCGTCCACGGCGTGTTGACCTGTCTGTTCGTGGGCGGGCACGCCCTGCTGGAAGGCGTGCCCGGGCTGGGTAAGACGCTGCTGGTTCGCACGCTGGCTAAGACGCTCGATCTGGACTTCTCCCGCATCCAGTTCACCCCGGACCTGATGCCGGCCGACATCCTGGGTACCAACATGGTGATGGAGACGGACGAGGGCCGGCGGGTCTTCGAGTTCCAAAAGGGTCCGATCTTCACACAGATCTGCCTGGCCGACGAAATCAACC
>JABMRB010000311.1 GCA_013202865.1 Candidatus Nealsoniibacteriota bacterium
AGATCGATGAGATCGACGCCCGCGAAGTCTGCCAGATCCGGATCGGCAAGCCGGAAGGCGACGGCACAGCGTCCCTCGCTGCCGGCGGCACTGAGTTCGTCGGCCTTTCGATTCCCGACAGCGGCAGCACCGATGCAGTCGGGGATCCGCAGCTTCCGGTGCTCCGCAGGTTGTTGAGCGTGCCCGACGGCGTGACGGTGACTGCCGAGATGACCGGGGACGCCCGGCTCGTGTCGATGGTGGACGTAGGCATCGACTGGCCGTTGGCTCCCTTGCAGCAACCGATCGTGAAGTTGGCCGGGCAACGGGAATCGGCCCCGTTGGATTTCAGTGGCGCGGCCTACCAGACCGACGAGTTCACACCGGGTGAAACGGTCAGGGTCACCGAGGCGGGCAAGGTCGCGGGCCAGCGGGTCGTGTTGCTCGAGATTGCACCGATCGCCTACAACCCCGTTGCCGGGGCGATCAGCGTCTACGACACACTGACGTTTGAGCTGAACTTTGAAGGGTTGGAAGCCCAAGCCGAACCGGTCGCCATGGCCGCAGCCGCCGAGGCCGTGGGCGGCCGCCTGCTGATCGTTGCCCACGACGATTTCGCCGGGCAACTCTCCGCGCTGGTCAACCACAAGACGAGCATGGGCTGGACGGTCGACCTGATCGATACGACCACCGCCGGCGTGACCAACACGGGCATTCGTAACACCATCCAGTCGCGATATACCAACGCAGCCACGCGGCCGGACGCCTTGCTGCTGGTGGGCGATACCGATCGGATTCCGCACTTCATCGGTTCCGGCGAGGGCAACCCGGCGACCGATCTTTATTACGGCTGCATGGACGGCGGCGACGATTGGTTCCCCGAGTTTCCCGTCGGGCGAATGAGCGTGGCCGACGCCGGTGAACTGGCCGCCGTCGTGGCCAAGACGATCACTTATGAGACCGCGTCTGCGGGCATCTGGACAAACCGCGCCGCCTTCATGGCCGGCATCGACAACAACAGCGTCAGCGAGGGCACGCACAACTGGGTGATCGACGCCCACATGGACCCGCTCGGATACACCAGCGACAAGCTATACGAGGTAACCTACGGCGCTACGACGCAGGACGTTCGCAACGCCTTCAATGAGGGCCGGGCCTTGGGGATTTACTCGGGCCACGGCAGCGAGTATTCCTGGGCCGACGGTCCGCAGTTCTCCCAGGCCGACGTCCGCAATCTCACCAACGACGCGATGTACCCGTTGGTAGCCAGTTTCTCCTGCGTTACCGGGACCTACACGCTGGACGAGTGCTTCACGGAGACCTGGTTGCGGGTGGCCGACAAGGGGGCCGTCGCCGTGGTCGGGTCGAGCGTCAATAGCTACTGGACCGAAGACGACGTGTTGCAGAAGAAGCTCTTCGACGCAATCTACGACGAAGGCTACGTCGGCTACGGCAACGCGTGGATGCGGGCGAAGGAACTCTTCCTGGAGTATTTCGGCGTCAGCCCCACGACGCGGCGATACTTCGAGATGTACAACATGCTTGGCGACCCGACGGTCGAGGTGCTCGGCCTGGAGTTTGGCATCCGTTCGCCTGCGGAACTCCCCCTGGCACATCTCGGCGAAGCCTACCAATTCACGCTCGAGGCCAGCAGCGGCACCGCGCCTTACACGTGGAATCTGGCCGCCGGATCGTTGCCTGCGGGGCTGTCGCTCGACGGCGATACGGGCGTGATCGGCGGCACGGCGACGTCGACCGGCACCGTCACGTTCACCGTCGAAGTAACCGACGCCACGGCCGCGACCGACAGCCGAGAGTTTTCGCTGCCGGTAGCCACCCGGCTTCAGATCATCACGCCGAGCGGCCTGCCCGACGGCGTCCGCGACGAGCCCTACGATATGACGCTCGCCGCCCTGGGTGGATCGGCGCCCTATCGCTGGTCGCTGGTGGGCACCGGCCAGTATGAAGAGAGCGAGCCGGGGCCCGGCTTTCTCGGCGGCGGCACCGAACGGCCATGGTATGGGGACGACGAAAGCTGGAACCTCGCCTTGCCCTGGAGTTTCGAGTTCTACGGCACGGCCTACAACTCGGTGAACGTGTGCAGCAACGGGTTCCTCGACTTCGTTTCTACTTCGAGCGAATACGGCAACTCCCGCGGCGGACTGCTATCGAACGTCCGAATCGCCCCGTTCTGGGACGACCTGTATATCCATGACGACGGCGGCGTCCTTGTGACCGCCACGGACGACTACGTGGTCGTCCGTTGGAACGGCGAGACCTATGACTCCGAACTGCCGGTCGATTTCGAGGCCGTGCTTACTCGCGACGGGCAGATCGCCTTCTCCTACGATCGGGTGCCCGCAGGCGTGTCGCCCACGATCGGGCTCTCGGGCGGCGACGGCACGCATTACGTACTCTCCTCCCTCGACGGGAACACCTCGATTGCGTCGGGTGAGTCGTTGCTGTTCACCTACGCGTCGCTGTTGCCCGACGGCGTCGTGTTCCACGAAGCGACAGGCCGATTCATCGGTACGCCTTCCGTGCATGGGATCTTCGAGTTGACCTGCCGCGTGGAGGACGCCGGCGCACCTTCGCAGAGCGACCTGCAAGCGTTCACGCTGACGATCTCCGATCTGCCGCCGCTGATCGTCGATCTGCCCGAATCGGCTACCGAAGGCGACGGCTCGATCGTTGGCCAAGGCACGGTCAGCGTGCGCGACGTGCTTACGGCCCCGCTTGTCGTCACGCTCACGTCGCAAGATCCGACCGAGGTGACCTTGCCGATCGGGGCGGCCGTTATCCTGCCCGGCCACACGTCGGCGAATTTCAATCTGGTTGTCAGGGAGGACGCGATTCTCGACGGCACGCAAGTCGCAGCGATCGTCGCCTCGGCCGTGGAACACAGCAACGGCACGGGTCGGATCGCCGTACACGACAACGAGACGGCGACGCTTACCGTGAACTTGCTGGCGGACTCGGTCGCCGAAGACGCCGGCCTTCTCACCGGGTGGGGAGAGGTACGCGTCAGTGCGACGCCGGCCTCCAATATCGAGGTGACACTCGTCTCTGACGACGAGACCGAGCTCACGCTGTCGCCGACAGTGACCATCCCGGCCGGGCAGAGGTCTGCATGGTTCAGCCTGACCGTGGTCGACGACACCGAGATCGACCTCTCCCAGCAGGTGACGATCACGGCCCGGGTCGAAAACTGGACCGCCGGCAGCGACACCATCGAGATCACGGACAGCGACCACTATCTCGAGATCGCGTTGCCCGCAAAGGTGTGGGAGGGTCAGGCAACCCTGGCCAATGCCGGCACGATAACGCTCGGCGGGACGTTGCCGGGCGATCTGGTCGTGTCGCTCGCCTCGGACCGGGCCGGCGAGTTGGCGGTTCCTGCCACGGCGACCGTCCCGGCCGGCCAACTCTCGGCACACTTCGACCTGATCGTGGCCGACAATCAGGACTTCGACGGCAGCCGCCCGGTACAGATCACGGGCATCGCCGCCGGATTTCCCGACGTCGTGGCCGACACGACGTTGGGCGACGATGAACTCCATCATTTCGCCGTCACCCCCGTCGCGAATCCGCAAACGGCCAACGTGCCGTTCAGCGTGACGCTTGCAGCCAAGGACGTCAACGGCGGAACGATCGAGATCTTCGATGCGCCGGTCGAGTTGACCGCTGCCGGCAGCACCGGGCCGTTGCAGGTCGAAATCAACGCCGGCACCCGGCACGCCGGTGCTTCGGCGGTCTCGTCCCAGCAGAAGTTCAACGACGCGGCGCTGCAATCTCTGGCGCGGGGCGAGAAGCACGCTCTGGGTGTCTATCACAATTACGCCCAACTAACGACCGAGTTGGCCGACTACGCGGCGGCCTACCCCGAAATCTCGCAGCTCGTGTCGATCGGTCAATCGGTCGAGGGACGCGAACTCTGGGCAATGAAGATCACCGACAATCCGGCCCTCGAAGAAAACGAGCCCGAGGTTAAGTACGTCGGCACCATGCACGGCGACGAACCGGTCGGCACCGAAATGCTCCTCTATTTCATCGACGAACTGCTCGGCGGCTACGGCGTCGATCCGCGACTGACGGCCCTGGTCGATGAAACGGAGATCTGGGTCGTTCCGCTGATGAACCCCGACGGCCGCGAGAGTGGCAGCCGGGAGAACGCCTCGGCGGTCGACCTCAATCGCGACTTTCCCGACGGCGCCGTTGCGCCTATCGGCAACGTGTTCGATGGCCCGGCCATGGACCTCGCCGGGCGGCAAGCGGAGGTCGCCGCTGTGATGGCATGGAGCGCCGAACACAGCTTTGCCCTCTCGGCCAATTTGCACACCGGCGCGCTGGTAGTGAACTACCCGTACGACAACGACGGGCTAGGGAGCGTCAATTCTCCGACGCCCGACGACGCCCTGTTCCGGCATCTGGCCGAGACCTACGCGTCCCACAACCTGCCGATGCTCAACAGCCCGGTGTTTCCCGGCGGCGTCACCAACGGAGCCGCCTGGTACTCGATGGAAGGCGGCATGCAGGACTGGAACTACCGATACCTCGGCTGCAACGAATTCACCGTCGAACTCTCCGACGACTTCTGGCCGAACGAGTCGGCACTGCCCGGTCTCTGGGGCGACAACCGGGAGTCGATGCTCAGCTACTTCGAGTCGGTCCATACGGGCGTCGGCGGACTGGTTGCCGACGCAACGACCGGCGAGCCCGTCTTCGCCAAGGTAACGGTCGCAGCAAACACCCAGCCGGTTTATACCGACCCGGACCTCGGCGACTACCATCGGATGCTGTTGCCGGGCAGCTACGACCTGACCGTCTCGGCTCCGGGATACGCGCCCCGGACGCTCGAAAACGTCGTGGTCGTCGACGGGGCTACGACGCCGCTGGACGTCGTGCTGTTGCCGTTGGACGCCGGCATCATGTTCATCGACGGCCAGTGGACCGGCAACGTGCAGATCGACGCCCTGGCCACCGGCGTCGTGCTCACCGTGGACGACAACCAGGGCCACACCGGAGCGAGCAACGCCTTTAGCCTGACCGCCGGCCCGGTCGATCGCTTCCAATTCAGCGAGATCGCTTCGCCGCAGCACCGAGCCCACCCGATCGACCTCACGCTGACCGCGCTGGACGCCAACGGTTACGTGGCCACCGACTTCAACCGCCAGGCCAATCTCAGCGGAGCGGTCGGCGCCGGCGAGGTTGCCATCGGCACCGGCACCTATCCGTGGGAGTTTCCCATGGCCACCTACTACCACGACGCCCGGACCCAGGTGATTTACCTCAGCAGTGAACTCGGACCCGCAACGACAATCACCGGCCTGGCGCTGAACGTCACGGAAGTGCCGGGCCAGACCCTCAAAAACTGGACGATCCGCGTGAAGCACACGCCGCTGGACAGCTACGGCGATGCGCTCTGGCAGACCACCGGTTGGACGACGGCATACCGGGCGAACTCGCAAGTGGCGGCCAACGGCTGGACCGATTTTCAGTTCTCGACGCCGTTTGCGTACAACGGCGTCCACAATCTCATGATCGACTTCAGCTTCAACAACAACGACTACACAACAGACGGATTGTGCCGGGCAACCGATACGGGTGAATTCCGCTCGATCTCTTACGAGTCGGATAGCTACGACGGAGATCCGCTGACCTGGTCCGACTCCGACTTCACGTCCCCCTATCTCGATACGCTCGTGCCCAATATCCGTTTGACGGTCGGCGAGAGCGTGTCGATCTCCCCGACGGTTACCACGGCGTTCTCCGGCGGGCTCTGGTCAGGGCAGATTACCGTCAACGAGGCGGCCGCGGGGATGCGGCTGCGGGTCGACGACGGTGAGGGCCACGTCGGCAGCAGCAGCCCGGTGAACGTCAATTCGATCCCGTCGTTGGCGATCGAAATGGCCGGCAGTGCCACCGAAGGCGACGGCACACTGGTCGCAATCGTAACGATCCCCTACAGCCTGCCCGGGAATCTGGCCGTCGCGATCACTTCGAACGACGCGTCGGAAGTCGTCGTGCCGTCGCCGATAGTAACAATCCCGGCCGGGTTGACGTCGGCGGAGTTCGGTTTGCAGATCCAAGACGACGCCGTGCTCGACGGCACGCAAGGCGTTCTAGTCATAGCCACCGCGCCGGGTTACCTGGGCGACGCCGCTACGCTGGCCGTCCACGATAGCGAGACGGCCACGCTATACGTGACGCTGCCCGCCGCCGCGGCCGAGGGCGACGGCGTGCTCGCCGGGCAAGGAACCGTCACGCTGAGCGCCGCCCCGCAGAGCGACGTTGACGTCTACCTCATCTCGGGCGATGACACCGAGGTCACCGTGCCGCCGGTTGTAACCGTGCCGGCCGGGCAGACCTCGGCGCCGTTCGATCTCACCGTAGTCGACGACGGTGAAATCGACTTCTTACAGAGTGCCGTGATTATCGCCCGGGTGGAGAATTGGACTGCCGGAACCGATTCGATCGCAATCTCCGACAACGAGGAACTGATCCTTGCGGTAAGCTTCAACGATGACTTCTGGGAAGGCGACGGCCTGATCGGCGGCGGTGGCACGGTGAGTATCCCCGGCACGCTGACCGAGCCCCTGGAGGTGTCGCTGACCTCCAACGACACGCGAGAGATGGAGGTGCCGCTGCTGGCCACGATCCCCGCCGGCAGCACGTTGGTGCGGTTCGACGTGACCGTGATGAACGACGCGATCGAGGACGGCGCCCAGCCGGTGACCGTCACCGCCCGGGCCGAGAGTTTCACGCCCGGCGTTGGTACGGTCGACGTGGGCGACAACGAGGCGCATCACTTCGTCTTCGAGACCATCGACTCGCCGCAGGAGACCGGCCTGCCGCTGCCGGTAACGATCTACGCCCGCGAGATCAACGACCTGACGATCGGCAGCTACACCGGCAAGGTCTCGCTTTCCGGCGTCGGCGACAACGGGGCCGTCGTCGTCGTTACTGTCGGCGGAGCGGGACCGGCCGAGACCGACGCCATGGTCGACGGCGCATGGAACGGATACGTGACGATCGCGACGGCCGACGTGAACGTCGTGCTAACCGCCGACGACGGCCTGGGGCATACCGGCACGAGCGATCCGTTCGACGTGATCTGGCTGCCGGTCTTCACCAGCACGAACGTCCCCCGCGCGATTCCCGACCTGGGCACGGTTACGTCGACGCTCACCGTACCCGACACGTTGATCGTTACCGACGTGAACGTCGAACTCTCGATCGCGCATACCTGGAATGAAGATCTCGACGTCTACCTGATCGGCCCGGACAACACGCGGGTGAGACTGTTCACCGACGTCGGCGACGACACCGAGAACTTCTTCGGCACGATCTTGGACGACGAGGCCGACGTGTCGATCACTGCGGGCACGGGCCCGTTCACCGGGTCGTTTCGCCCGGAGGGGTCGCTCGGCAATTTCGACGGCAAGGACGCCCGCGGTACGTGGACCCTGGAGGTTACCGACGACGAAGAGTGGCTCGACGGCACGCTGGAGAGCTGGTCGCTGACGTTCACCGAGCGGACCCCGCGGATCGTCGGGCGGCGCCTGTTCTACGACGGCTCCGCGTTCGACGGCGACCTTGCCGTCGCTACCGACAAAGTGGCCTTGCGAGGCGCTCGCGCCGCCACCTTCGCCAACTACAGCAGCTACTCGGGCGGAATCAGCGGGATTATGGTCGACGTAGCCAACGTGCCCGAGGGCGTGACGCCGTCGGCCGCCGACTTCCTCTTCCACGTCGGCAACGACGACACGCCCGGCGATTGGACGCCGTTGGCCGTTCAGCCGACCGTTACCGTCCGCGCCGGCGACGGGTCGGGCGGGTCCGATCGCGTGACGCTCACCTGGCCGGCCGGCACGATCCGCAACACGTGGCTGCAGGTAACCGTCAACGCCGCCAATCTCGGCCTGCCTTCCAACGACGTCTTCTACTTCGGCAACGCCGTGGCCGAGGCGGGCGATTCGCACGCAGACGCCAAGGTCACCGCCGCCGATCTCCTCTTGGCGCGGAACAATCCCCGTGGCCTTGGCACCGCGGCGGAAGTCGACTTCCGCTACGACTACAATCGCGACGCGGCCGTCGACGCCACCGACGTGCTGCTGGCGCGGAACAGCCGGACGAGCTTTCTCGACGCCCTGAAGCTGATCGACCTTTCCGGCGGCGAAGAAGAGGCCCAAGCGGCATCGCTGCCGCCCGATCTGGCCTGGTTCTGGGAACTGCAACAGCAAGATGAGAAAGCCGACCGCTCCGGGCGGCCCGCCTCAATCGCAGCGGTGGAACAATTGCTGGCCGGGGCCGTTAATTGACTCGGATCGTGACGAATCCCGGGTCGACCGCGGGGGGGGTAGGGTTCGGCAGCGTCACGACCGTTGAACCTGTCTTAGGCAGGATCACCACAGCGGAGGCGTTGACGGTGTGTATCCCGTAAGGAACGTTCTCGAAGGCGAACTGCCCCTTGGCATTCGTCGTGGTCTCCAACGAGGTGCCTTGGATCCTGACAACGGCGCCCGCCACCGGCACGTCAATCAGCACAACGCGCACGACCACCCGGCCTTGGACCGTCGGCGTCAAGTCGGGTGTGCCTTGCGGCATGGTCACGCCGGCCCGGGAAGCCAGATTGATCACGGCGTGCTTGAAGTATTGGAACTTATTGTGCCGCGCCGGCTTCCGCCTGGCCCATTGAAACGAACTATCGACCAGGTCGCCCGACAGCACGTGCAGATCGACCAGTGCGACCGTATAGGTGATATACGCGACCTCATCCGGATGGGCCGTATCCAACGCGGCCGCCATCGCACCGGGATCCAGCCGGGCGCCCGCCTCACTTCGAGCCGGGCCGGCCGCCGCAAGCACTGACAGCAGGGCTGCCGCAAGCACAAACTTCCGCAACATGAGGGCGTTTCCTGCTCCACGGGACAAGACGAGAACGGTAGGCAGCATAACGGCCCGACTTGTAGTGGATCGGGCCGAACGTGGCAAGGTCAGTCGAGGCCACCCTTGGCTCGTAGTGACCCGATTTATCGGGTTCGATCGGGGGCTCGAATTCCGTCAAACCGCATAAATGCGGTCACTACGAACCACCCGTCTTGCATGTGTTTGCTTCCGTACGATACGTGGCATAACCGACGAGCCCGAAGCGCTCATATTCACCAGCCCTTCGGGCTGCACTTGCAGACGGATCACGACGCTACCCGTTTTAGAATCGCCCGGAAATCGCGTATATTCACGCCCGACCGACCGGACTATTGACAGGCCCAACGAATCCGCTCTAATAGGGGGCCATCGGCAATACGATAGGGATCGGCATTCTGTGGATTGCACGCGCACAAGGATGTGGGAACTACGATGATCTACACGCAGGTAGAGAATCGAGGCGGACAGGCCGTTCGCCCCCCGGCCGACCGGCCGCAACGGCCCCGCTGAGCGTCATTGATAAACAGCCCAACGCGCAGCCGCGACGATGCGTTGTGCGCAAGGTACTACTGCGAGAGAGGTTGCCGCAAAAATCTGCCGGAGTGTTAGGCGGCAGGGTTGCAGTCTACCGCTATTAGCCGAGATCTTTCTAGAAACAAGTTATACACCTAAATGCCAGAGAACTGCGCGTGAACCTAATCTGCCCTCACTATGTCTAGTTCGGGGAGATATTCACGCCTAACCGCAGATCCCCGATGGATGAATCGTGACGGATCGAGCCAATCAACATTTTGTCCCGCAGTTCTACTTCCGGCATTTTTCAACGAATGAAAGGACTATCGCAACGCTCTTGACCCGAAGTGGCAAACTGATCCTGCACGCGCCAATTAAGGGGCAATGTGCAAGGAAGAACTTCTACGGCTCCAGAGAACTCGAAAGCCTCTTTTCTGCAATGGAGTCCCGTCACTGCAAAGCGATTCGGGCTGCCATCGAAATTGCATGGAACGCCTCAGCTGCGTTCTTTTCTCCGAAGGAATTGATGTGGTTTTTCGAGGCCGTTACGTTCCAACGCGGACGTGTGGCGCTGGAAATCGACAAGAGGACTCCTGCGATTGAAAGGCTGAGGCTTGAAATGTTCAAGCACTACCTTGCCCATCACGAGGGTGTCGAACGGCGCGAGGAGATGATCCAGCAGATTGACGATGGAAAGGTCTGTGTCACCGAGGATCCCCGTTCTGCCATTGCCCGCAGTGTGAGCGTCGCACTCGATAGTACGCTTCTGGTAACGGATATGCGTTTGTGCCTTATCCGCAACAGGACCGACTATCCGTTTATTTTCAGCGATGCTCCGGTGGTGCTCTACAATTCGTGCTGCAAGAACGTTCGGAACAGGGGAGTACTCGGCCTGCAATGTGCTGGACTACAGATCTTCTTTCCGTTGAACCCCTGGACATGCGCCTTGCTGCTTGACGCCGATAAGTACCATGGTCCATTTCGCGGATACCTTCAGTACGATGTCCACCAGCGGTCAGATGTGTCACAGATCAATGCTCTGCAACTTCACCATTCGTTGAACACCGTCTATTTTGGCGATACTCGGCACGAGGACTACGTTCATCAACTCTGGTACACTCACCGGATATCTTTGTCTGTTCCGAAAACCGAAGGAAGCGTCCCATTAGTTGTTAAAAGTTGACGATGG